>JBGTCJ010000554.1:0-24616 GCA_041748895.1 Pirellulaceae bacterium | reverse complement strand
AAAGGGTCATCGGTTCGACACAGGTCGATGTCCAGAGCGACATCAAGGTACGCGGCATTTGCTCGGACTACGATCGTGTACCGCTGCTGGGATCGCTGGTCCGCTCGATCGCTGCGGATCGTTATCGCTCTTCCTCTCCGCTGGCGCGTCGGATCCAACAAAACCAGGTTCGATCCGGGGTCAGTCGAGAAGTGGAATCGCGAGTTCAGGAGCAACTCGACCTGACGGCCGATCTTTACTCCCAACGGCTTGCCGAGCCTCTCGGCGTGCTGCGGCTCGATCCGACGGTGGTTGACATGCAAACGACCGCTGACCGGCTCATCGCGCGGTATCGGGTTGCGGGCGATTGGCAACTGGCCGCGTTCACCCCGCGTCCGCGGGCGCCCTCGACGAGCCTGATGAGTGTTCAGGTGCATCAGTCGGCGATCAACAACACGCTCGAGACGATCCTACCGGCGGGTGAGTTAACAAGCATCGCGGAAATGACCGAACAGATCCGCACTTTGTTTGAGATTGATGATGCGATGACGATCGACGACGAAGACGGCAGCCAAGATCTGGCCGAGTCGACGAGGGTCCAGTTCGCGCCGACTCGCCCGTTGACGGTTGAAATCGAGGACGATGTCCTCTGGGTCACCTTGCGAGTCGTTCGGCTTTCTCGCGCCGACGGGCTCGACCTGCGTCGATTCATCATTCGCGCCGGATTCGTCGCCGAGTTCGATGGCAAGGGGGCCAGATTGGTGAGAGAGGGGCATTTGCGGATCAGTGGCCCGGGGATGTCGATGCGCGATCGGTTGCCCCTGCGGGCGATCTTCAACAAGGTATTCTCGCCCAGTCGAACGATCCCGCTAATGCCTGCGCGGTTGGCCGAGCAACCGGCATTCGAAGGATTGGCCGTCATTCAGGCCGAGCTGCGAGATGGATGGATTGGTCTAGCGATCGGTCACCCGCACGATCGTATGGCGCCGGCCACCAACGCGTCGGAGCGAGTTGCCGAGCGGTGGTCGGAGGACTGAGCGTTCGCAGCGGACGCGCCGCCGCGCGCTGGACTCGAGGTCGGATCCGCGAGTCATTCGACCGCTCGCTCGAACCGTTCGACCGACACCGCCAATCCCGACTCGGGGTTGATCTCGGCAATCGCCCCGCAAATCCGCACATCGCGTGTGGCCACATGGAAGTGGGCCGGTTCGAACGTGGTGGTGACCATCAGAACACGCTCAACGTCGCGACCGATGACACTGTCGTAGGGCCCGGTCATACCGACATCTGTCTGGTAAGCCGTGCCGCCGGGGAGGAGTTGGGCATCCGCGGTGGGGACGTGGGTGTGTGTTCCGAACACCGCCGAGACTCGGCCGTCGAGGTACCTCCCGAGCAATTGCTTGTCACTGGTGGCCTCGGCGTGAACGTCCACGATCCGAATCCGGACGGAATCGGGCAACTCCCCGAGGACGCGATCGGCCGCTACGAACGGACAGTCGACCGGTCGCATGTAAACTCGACCGAGCAGCGAAACGACGCCCACCTCGATCCCCGAGATGGCTCGCACCACGGTAAACGGCCGACCGGGCGCGATTAGCGGAAAATTCGCGGGCTTTACGATCCGCTGGTTCGATTCGAGAACGGGCTTGAGCTCCATCTTCTTGTAGATGTGATCACCCATCGTGATCGCATCGACCCCGGCAGCCACCAATCCCTTGAATTGGCGAACGGTCAATCCCGATCCGTCCGCCGCGTTCTCAGCATTGGCGATCACCACGTCGATGGCATGATCACCTCGAATACTGGCTAAGTGGCGCGTGACGGCGTCGTAACCGGGCCTCCCCACGATATCGCCAATAAACAGAACCCGCATGGAATCGTTTCATGAGAGAAAGCCCGCCGCTCGCCACGTCGCATTTGCTCGCAGGTCGTTTTAGCGGTTGCTGGTTGCCGTGGTCGATAGGGCGTTGCCGAGCCGGTCTGCGTGGGGGGCAAAGTATTCCCAATAAACGTCAAAGTTTGACGGTTGATGGGCCGATAACGGTTGTAAGTGATTCCACGGTACGACCGGTGGGATCGTTCATTCGCATCGGTCTGCAAAGGCAACTCCCAAGATGAACCGCTGCCCCGTTCGCACCGCTAGATCGCTCGTTTTCCTCACAACTTCCGCCATTTTGGCGCTGACCGCCGCGACCGGTTGTCAGGTATCGATGAACGGGCAAACCCTGCCGAGCCCGTACTACCTCCAGGACGACGTGCAGTATTTCCCGTCGGGACCTGAATTCAAGTTGCCTCGGGAAGCGGCTGCACTCCGGGCCGCCGAAGCCGAAAATCAACTTCGCCAGCGGTAGCCATGCTGGGTCAAACCGCCCAAGCATCCTCGACGCCTGACCTACGTGGCCGGAAGTCAAAGTTCCGGCTCCGGCTGAAAAATTCGATCGGGTTGTCGTAAACGACCCGTCGAATCAGCGATTCCTCGTGGCCGCGGCGGCGAAGTTCAAAGATCAGGTCGGGGATCGCGGTCGGCTTGCTCGGACCCCAATCACCGGCGGAGTTGGCCATCAAACGTTCGGGGCCGAACTTTTCGATCATGTCCGCCGCCCGTTCGGGTGTGCATTTCGTAATTGGGTAGAGAGTCATCCCGGCCCAAAAACCTCGGTCGAGAACCTCGCCAATCGTGTGCTCCTCGACATGGTCGACCAGAACTCGCGAGCGGTCGATTCGCGCGTCGTGCTCGAGCATATCGAGAATCATCCTTGTTCCTTGGTACTTGTCCTCCAAATGCGGCGTGTGGATCAGGATTGACTGGTCGTGCTTGGCAGCAAGTTCGAGGTGCTCGAGAAACACCGTGGCCTCGTTGCGAGTGTTCTTGTTGAGCCCAATTTCGCCGATTCCGAGAACACCTGGGGCATCCAAAAATTCGGGAATCATCGCGATCACTTCGCGCGACAGGGAGACGTTTTCCGCCTCCTTGGCGTTGATGCAAAGCCAACAGTAATGCTGGATGCCATAGGCTGCGGCTCGCTTGGGCTCGACTTCGACCAACTGCCGGAAGTAATCGCGAAACCCGTCGACGCTGCCGCGATCAAATCCCGCCCAAAACGCCGGCTCACTCATCGCGACACAGCCCATCCGGGCCAAAGTCGCGTAATCGTCCGTGATTCGGCTGACCATGTGAATGTGAGGATCGATGTAATCCATGGCAATCTTCCCTTTCTAACTCTTACGTGGTTCAGCGGGCAAAGGCCGGTTGAGCGTGCGATGGAGTTCGCCGGCTGCTGCGCTGCGTGGTGACGTCGCGCCACTGGATCACGCATTCTAACCCAATGGGGATTCCTGTTTCGAAGGCCGTTGGTCTCGCTTTGAAAAGCCGGAGGGCGGTCCGCGGGATCCGACGCGGGGCACCGGCGAAGGTGGTGAACGAACGTCGCTTTTGCTTTTCGCCGTCGCTCAAGATAGTTTGAATCGCCTGGGTCGTTGGTCGCTCCAGCGGACGCCACGTAGAATCCCCGGATAATGCCACTGAGCTAGGTTTATGCGTGACACTCATCGCCACCGGTTACCGGTTTGGATCCTAATGCGCTCGGCCACGCTGGCCGTCTTATTCACGACAGGCAGCGCCCTGCAGGCTCGTGAGTGGACAGATTCGACGGGCACGTACAAGGTCACGGCAGAATTCGTCACCCTGCGGGGAAACCAGGTCGTCCTCGAGAAATCAAGCGGCGAGATCATCTCGATCCCAATCACCCGGCTGAGCCCATTGGATCAGGCCTACGTTCGTGGTCAATCGGCTCCGAAGATCGAGATGCCGCTCGAGGTGACTCGCTCCACGATCTCCCGAGCGGACGGTCCGCCGGCCGGCACGATTCACGGGGTCGCCGAGGCTCGAGATCTGGCCGGCAGAACCGAAGCCATTTTGCAACGGGCATGTCATCGATGCCATGGCGAGGATGGGACCAGCGAGGGTGGCTTCAACTTTGTCACCAACCTGGAGAAGTTGGCGACCACGTATGCCAAACCGACCTCGCCCTCTCAGTTGGTGGATCGAATCAGTGCCCGAGACGATAGTGTCATGCCACCTGTCGGAGAAGACCCGCGGCTTTCCCTTGAAGACATCGAGGTGATCAAGTCTTGGATCGCAGCAGGTTCGCCAACGATTCCTCGAAGCGAAACTAGGTCATTCGTCACCAACGAAGCGGTCGTGGAGTCGATCCACAGCCACGTCAGCAAGGTTAACGAGCGAGGTCGCCGGTTCATGCGTTACTTCACTCTCACGCACCTTTACAACGCTGGCGTTTCGGAAGACGAGTTGCAGACCTATCGCAACGCATTTGCGAAGTTGATCAATAGCCTTTCGTGGAACACGGATTTGGTCGTTCCTGAAGTGATCGACGACGCCAAAACGATTTTTGCAGTCGACATTCGCCAATTGCAGTGGAACAAAGAGATTTGGCAGGCCATTGAAGACGCCAATCCTTACTTTCTGGAATTGGTTGGGCCTGAAGCCGTCGCTTGCCGAGAAATGTGTGAAACGCCGATGCCCAGTGTCCGCGTGGATTGGTTCGTGTTCGCTGCGTCGAAGCCGCCCTTGTACCACACGACGTTGGGATTGCCGGAAAGCGACCGGGCGCTCGAAGATCTGCTGCGGGTGAACGTTCAAGCCAATATCGATCAAGAACAAGCCATTCGTGCGGGCTTCAATCGTTCCGGCGTTTCGCAGAACAACCGGCTTATCGAATGGCATAAATCTCCTTACGGCAGCTACTGGAAGAGCTACGATTTTGGCGGCAACATCGGTCGACAAAACCTGTTTGAATGCCCACTTGGACCCGCAAGCGGGAACCGATACTTCCAGCACGATGGCGGCGAAATCATCTTTACGCTGCCCAATGGGTTGCTAGGGTTTTTGCTGGTTGACGAAGCCGGTGCTAGGATCGACCAGGGACCTACGCACATCGTGAGCGATCCTAAACAACCCGATCGCGCGGTGACCAACGGTGTCTCGTGTCTGTCATGCCACTACGCGGGAATCATCCCCAAGCGAGACGAAGTCGGCGTGGCCGTGCGTCTCAACCGGACTGCGTTTCAAGAGGCCGACGATATTCTGGCGCTCTATCGTCCCTCGGAAGAACTCGATCGGTTGATGTCGAGCGATTCGGAAAGGTTTGCGAGTGCACTGCGACGACTGGGCATCAGCAACGTTAGCCGAAGCGGTGAGCCGGTGTCTGCGATTGCCGCGCGGTTTCAAGACGACATCGATTTGCGATCCGCTTCGGCTGAGTTTGGACTGCAGCCCCAAGAGTTTCTCAAGCGGCTCGCCCAGAGCACCCGCGTCGCTCGATTATTCAGCTCCCTGACGATCGAGGGCGGAACTCTGAAACGAGATGTTTTCAAAGACGTCTTTCAAAGTGCCTGTGCTGATTTGAACCTGATCACGAGCACGACTCACTCTGGCGAGCTGTCACGCTCTACACAGAGCGGACCCATGGCGGAAATTCCCGCGAAAACGCAACCAGGCACGCGGGCCAGCGTCCGGCAACCCAGCGTGGGCTCGATTGTCGAAGTTGCCAAATTTGACGATCAGCGATGGGGAGTCAGTGCGTTGGCTTTCGGCCAGCGAAATAAATTTCTTGTCGCCGGACACCCCGACCGCTCGCTGACCATCTTCAATGTTGAAGAGCAAAGCATTGCGGGGCATCTCAAGTCGATTGAGGGATTGCAGCAGATTAGTCAGTGTTTGTTCACGCCCGATGGCTCTCGATTGATGGTTGGCGGTAGCACAGGCCAGATCATGATCTACGGAGTAAGCCACGAAGGGATACTCAGCCAATTGGGGCAATTTGCGGGCCACACAAGTGAAGTCACAAGCATCGCCGTATCCGCCGATGGCAAGTTCGTATTGAGTGGGGAGTCGTCCAAGCAGGCGCGTTTTTGGGAGCTGGCGACCGGTGAAGAAGTGGCGCGTCTCGACGGCTTCGCCGGTGCGGTCAAGGCTGTGCACCTCGCTCGCAACAACCGGGTGGCCATGGCGACCGATGGCGAAAAATTGGTCGAGTTCGATTTGAGTCGAAAGCAAGTCGTTCGTGACCGTCCTTTGACAAGGTCCTGGGCTTCGGGGCAAGCAGCGGCGTTCTCCGCCGATGGCGATACCGTGGCCGTCGGCGATAGCTACAACGTACGGTTGTGGAATATCAAGTCTGGTCGAGAACTGCCCACAATCGAAGGCAACGAGATCACCTGGTCTCTGAGATTTTCTCCTGATGGCTCGCTCCTGCTCGGTGGTGGCAACGCGAAGGTGAACGTTTGGAGTGTGAGCAAATCTCAACGCCTCTCCGTCCAAAACACCTCTGGGACCGGCTACAATCAAACGCTCGCCATCTCCGACGACGGCAAGCTCTTCACCGGTCTTGGATCATCCAACCGAGCCCTGTACGTCTACGGGTTCCGTTGAAGCGATGGTTCCGGTCTCAACCTCCTTAGGCCCACGTTTCATGACGCATCCAGAAAAATTCCACGCGATCGATCGTCGCACCGCACTGGGTCGAACGGCCCTCGGTGGAGCACTTTTGGGTGCCGCCGCCCGATGGGTTAACGGGGCGCAGGGGGATGCGGTGGCGCACGCGGACACCCCCGGTCGTCCGTCTACGGCCAATTCAGCTGCAACTTCCTCCCAATCGGAGCGCTCCATGACGGTCGATGCTAAGCAAGGACGCCTTCAACAATCGGTCTGCAAGTGGTGCTTTCCGAAAATGACCGTTGACCAGTTGTCCGAGCATGTTGCGGGGTTGGGAATGGTAGGCATCGACCTCCTCGACCCCAAGGACTTCCCTGTCGTCAAAGCTCGAGGGCTCGTCTGCACGATGGTCAATTCGCATCCGTTGACCAACGGGCTGTGCGACCCGCAGTTCCATGACATGGCGCTCGAAAAGCTCAATGCGGCGATTGAAGCGACGGCCGCCGAGGGTTGGCGGAACGTGATCTGTTTCTCAGGTAACGCACGCGGCATCGATCCCGAAGCCGGGATGAAGCACTGCGTCGATGCGCTCCGCAAGATCGTGCCGGTTGCCGAGAAGAATGGCGTGGTGCTCAACATGGAACTGCTCAACAGCAAGGTCAATCATGCCGATTACCTGTGCGACAACAGCGTTTGGGGTGTTGAACTGGTCAAGCGAGTGGCCAGCGATCATTTCAAGCTTCTCTACGACATCTACCACATGCAGATTATGGAGGGAGACGTCATACGCACCATTCAGACCAATCATGAATACTACGGGCACTACCACACCGCGGGCAATCCAGGTCGCCATGAACTCGATGACCGACAGGAATTGTTCTACCCCGCGATCGCACGGGCGATCGCCGACACTGGATTCGACGGGTTCTTCGCGCACGAATTCATACCGACCGGCGATCCGATCGCTGGCCTGACCGATGCCGTGGCTCAGTGCACGGTATGACCTGCGACAAAGACCCGGCCCCGCGTCCCGTCGGGTGGGACCTCGCCAATCGCTTCGCTTCCGTTCTCCCTTGAGGTCAACAAAATGGATCGTCGTCGTTTTCTCGGAACCACCTCGAGTGTGGTCGCCAGCGCAGGCACGCTCGCGGCGATCTCCGCACGGGCTCACGCGGCCGCGGAAAACAAAGCCCGTCGGGTCGGTTTGATCGGCGCGGGGTGGTATGGCAAATGTGACCTCTTGCAATTGATGAATATCGAGCCGGTTGAGGTGGTGTCGCTGTGCGATGTGGATTCGCAGATGCTCTCGGAAGCTGCGGAGCTGATCGAGTCACGGCAGGCGTCCAAGAAAAAGCCCCGCACGTACGCGGATTACCGTGAGATGCTAGCCGAGAAAGATCTCGACATCGTGCTCGTGGCAACGCCCGACCACTGGCATGCGCTGCCGATGATTGCGGCCGTTGAGGCGGGGGCGGATGTCTATGTCCAAAAGCCGACGGGCGTCGACGTGCTTGAAAGCCGAGCGATGCTCGATGCGGCGCGGCGGACCGGACGGGTCGTTCAGGTGGGGACGCAGCGGCGCAGCACGCCGCATTTGATCGAAGCCAAGCGGCGGGTCGTTGACGAGGGCCTGCTCGGTAACGTCGCCCACATTGAAATCGGGTGTTACTACCACATGCGGTCGCAGAAGAATCCGCCCGACAGTCAACCACCGGCCCATTTCGATTACGAGGCATGGACGGGCCCGGCTCCGATGCGACCTTACAACGAACTCGTGCACCCTCGAACCTGGCGAGCCTTCATGGAGTACGGCAACGGGATCGTCGGGGACATGTGCGTCCATATGCTCGACATGGTGCGTTGGCAACTCGGACTCCCGTGGCCGAAGAGGATCAGCAGTAGCGGGGGAATTTTGGTCCAGACCGATTCGAGGGCAAACATCACCGACACCCAAACGGCCACCTTCGAGTTCGACGATCTGAATGCTGTCTGGACGCACCGCTCGTGGGGTGACCCGCCCGACCCCGAGTTTCCCTGGGCCGGGATCCTCTACGGTGACAAAGGGACGCTCAAGCTGAGCGTCAACAAGTACGAATTCATTCCCCGCGGCAAGGGACAACGCCTCACCGGCGAACCGCTGATCGAGACCGAGAAGTACCCAAGCGACGTGGAAGACAAGGAGAAGTGGCGGCTGGAGTTGCATGTGGCGTCAGCGATTCGCGGCCACATGCGAAACTTCCTCGATGCGATCGACGATCGCAGCCTTCCGGTTGCCGATATCGAGCAGGGCCACATCAGCAGTGCTTCTTGCATTTTGGCGAACTTGTCACAGGCGTTGGGTCGATCGATCCGATTCGATCCGAGCACGCATACGGCCGTCGACGATGCGGAAGCGACGAAGATGTTCCGCAGGCCCTATCGTGCGCCCTACACCCACCCGGCAGCCAGCTCATCGGCCGTCCGGGGGTAGTCCGGCTGGCGCGAGAAATCACACGAGGTCGCCGATCAATTCGCGAATCTCGTGTTGGGTCATTTTGTGCTCAAGGCGAGCGCCGAGCTGCCCTACGATTCGACCGGCCGCGTGCGACGCGAGGTGGCCGGCCTGTCGCCAAGACATCCCTGAGGTAATCCCATAAAGCAGCGCGCCGGCATACATGTCACCCGCGCCGGTGGTGTCGACCGCCTCGACGATCGCACCCTCGATCGGGATCGTTTCGCCGCCATGCATGAGGATCGATCCTTTGTCTCCGAGCGTCAACGCGACGTTTTCGGCATGACGATGGATCTCGGCGGCGCACTGGACCGGATCGTCATGGAGTGTCAGGCTTTTCGCCTCCTCTTGGTTGCAGAAGAAGAGGTCGACCGGCCCGGTGATCAGTTCCCAGATCTCGTCGCGAAGAAGGTTGATCAGAAAAGGGTCTGAGGCGCTGAATGCGACTTTCACACCTTGGCGTTTTGCCGACAGCATCGCCCGGTAGGCCGCGTCTCTGGTCGTCGCTCCGGTCAACAGGTAGCCTTCGATGTAGACGTACTTCGCGCGGCCGATCATCGCCTCGTCGATGTCATCGGCGGAGAGCGTGGATGAGACGGCCAGGTTGGTCAACATCGTCCGCTGGGCATCGGGAGTGATCAGAACCACGCAGGTGCCCGATTGGCCGGTGGTGGCCGGAGCGGTTCGCATCTCCACGCCAATGCTCCGCATGTCTCCCAGGAAGATCTGTCCCATCACGTCGCCTGCCACTTTTCCTGCAAAGGCTGCGCTGCCTCCCAGTTCAGCCAGCCCGACGACCGTGTTCGCCGCCGAACCTCCGGCACAGCGATGCAGCGACGCGCCGCTGAGCCGATCGATGACCATTGCCTGTTGATCATCGTCGACGAGCGTCATGATCCCTTTGTCGAGCGCGAGCTGTTCGAGAAATGTGTCGGAAACTCGTGCTTGCACGTCGACCAACGCATTTCCGACCCCGTAAACGTCAAAAGTCATGGCAAACCCAGTTCGGTGAAAAAAATCTTGTGGCCGCCAGTGGGTACGACCACTTTTCAGGATTCAGATTGAAGCGGCGTCGAGGAGGATTGGCAACGTGCCTAGTCGCGAGATGGTCCTGGGCGATCGATCGCATAAGCCGCCTTCTCGAAGGGGTTATCGCGATACCAGTCGCGTCCGGCGATCCAAAGCACCAGCGATGCCAGAGCATACGCCGGGACAAAGAGCGGTCCCCACAGGGAATACTGGCGAACGTGAACGCGTTCATGAGTCCGAGTGACCACCAACGCGATATCGTTTTGGCCGAGGACGGTGTGCCCCAGCGTGATCGCCAAGGCGGGGACCAGCAATCGCTCCAGGACGAAGGCGATCCTGGGCCCGTGAATTTCGACCACGCCGCTGACCATCTCGAATTTTCCGCCTAGCAGCCAGCCCAAAGAAATTCCCAGGCAGGTGTACGGACCTGCCCAAAGGTAGGCAGCGGCGATCAGTGGCCAGCGGAGCAAAGGTGATCGGTCTCAGTCGCGGTCGAATTCCTCAGCGTCTTCCTCAAACGCCTCAGGCTCTTCCAATAGCGTATCGCCAAGCAATTCCATCTGCTGATCGTTTAGGCGAACATACCCGAGCGAGCGGATGACTTCGAGCACTTCGCTGCAGGTGGGAAACATCCGCCCGGCAGCGCGTTTGTAGTCGTCCAGGGCCCGCATGAATTCGATCTCGTCCTCGCGGTAGTCGCGCTCGCAGGTCGTTGGATCGATGTGCCGCCGCCGCTGGTTCTTTTGATTGAGTTTGACTTCGAGCGGTTGGGATGCGGCGCCGCGCCGATCGTTTCGGCGGCGGTCCACGGTGACGATCGGCTCTGCGGCGGCGGTATCGGTGGTGACGTTCACGCTGCGGAATCCTCGCGATTGGGTGGTCGGGGCTGGCGGGACTTGGCGGGTCCTTACCGACTTGGCGGGAGAGGGGATTTGTGCCACCGAAACGTAGCACACCGGTCCGCACGGGCGCGGGGACTGGAGAAAATCAACCGAAAGATCCGGTTGGGCGGCCGTGAAGGCGACCGCTGGAATCGAATGTGACGGTTGGGATGCTGTGGGGTTGACGCAGGCAAGCCTGAGGAGTGCAAAGAAATGCCTTGCGACGACCGGGCGCGATTCGCTAAAGCCAGTGTTGGGAGCATTTCCTTCTCGCGAGGCTCGATCGACACAAGTCCATGTCCAAACGGTCCGCCCCACCCGGGTCCGCCCCACCCGGTCGCGATTCATCGGTGCCTCCTCCGCCGTCGGTCACGTTGACGCCTTTGGCGACGCCGCTTTTGGTGACCGCGGCGATCACCGCGATCGTCGGTTTTGCGACCTTCTTCGTCGTATGGCGGCGATCGATGATCGAGCCCGGCATCTCGACGCTTCGCGTCGCCTACAAGCAATACGCTCAGGGCAACTGGACGATCGCGCACGAATTGGCCGAAAGGTCGATTCTGGCAGATGATGCGGGGGATGAACCGATCGTTTTGAGGGAATTCATCATCGGAGCGGCGCGCATTCAAGAGGGATTGGAGATCGGTGAGTCCAGGTCGAAACGAACCACGTTGCAGCAAGCGATCCCGCGACTCCGTTTGGCGTCGCGAACCTGGCCCGTGGGGCGTGAGGATGAGGGGGAGCGTTTGTTGGGTATCGCGCTGATCCAGATCGGTGATTTTCGCGAGGCGGCTGGCCCTTTGAGACGGGTCCTTGGACGCAATCCCGCGATGCGTCGAGAGCTTCTTCCGCTGCTGATTCGCTGCCTACTCCGGGGGAACGATTCGGACCTCAAGGAGGCGCTTGAGCAGGTTGGCGTGCTCCTGCCCTTGACTACGGATGGATCCCCGGAGCATGACGAGGCAACGCGACTTCGTGCGGCTACCCTGCTGAAGCTCAAACGGTACGACCACGCTCGGAAGGCCCTCGAGCCGATCGTTCTGCGGCTGAGCGACCCATCCAAGATTTCCGATGCGACGCGAGAGAACCTGGCAGACGAGGCCAATTTGTTGCTCGGGTCGATTGATGTCGCCGAGGCGATCGAACGTTTCGGACGTGGGTCGGTTCCCAGCGACGGACCGCGGGCGGATGTCGAGCTCTTTCTTGCCAGCGCCATGAGTCGCCTCGCGATCCTGCAACGTGAGGCCGCACCAGACATTTCCATGCGAGCCAGCCTGTGGACGGCTCGGGGGATGCTCTGCTCGGGGTATCCCGACGCCGCCCTCACGCTACTCACCTTCGTTCGTCAGCAGCAGCCGTTCGAGGGCGAGGCGATCGCGGCTGGCCTCGAAGAAATTGAGTGGTTGACCGAGGCCGGATTGGGGGAGGAAGTCGTTCAGACGGTTCGGGCCATCGTGACCGAGATTGGTCAAATGGAGCACTACGACCCCTCGATCATCGATCTCGATGAGTTCCGAAAACGGGTGATGCAAACCCTGCAACGCCTGAGGGCTCAGCACCAATTCGAGTATGCGGTCCAGATCTCGCAAACCTTGTCGCCGGTGTTTCCACCCGCCGACGCACTTCTTGAGGAAGCGCTCACACAGGAGCAGTGGGCGCTCCACTTCGCCTCGATGGCGGGTCCGTTGCCTGCCCGTTCAGCGGCGGTCGCCCAATCGCGACAACGATTTCGAGCCGCAGGCGACGCCTACGCTTCCGCTGCCAAACTTCGTTTCGACACAAGCACTTACCCCGAAACGCTCTGGGCGGCGATCGCGGCATATCAGCAAGGTCGTCACTTCGCGAAGATGCCGGACTTGCTCGAGGACTATCTCCGCTACGAGGACCGCAGGCGGTTGGCCAGAGGATTGCTCGCGTTGGGACGCGTCCGGCTTGCGGCCGGCAGCGTCGCCGAAGCACTCGATCCACTCCGCGAGTGCATCGATCAGTACCCCCGAGACCCGTTGCGCTACGACGCGCGATTGGTGATGGCGCAGGCGCAAGCCGAACTGAACCAGATCGACGAAGCCAAGCAATTGCTTGAGGCGAACCTTACAGACGGGTCACTGACGCCGGCCAGTCCGACGTGGCGTGATTCGCTATACACCCTGGGCGAGTTGCTTTACCGGGAGAGTCATGAGACGTCGCTTCAGATCGCGCTCGATCGGGACACGCAAACGGCTGCGACAACACTCCAGAGGATGAGGGATAGTCAGCCGTTGATCGAGGAATCGATCCGGCGCCTTCAGGAGGCGGTCGTCCGTTACTGGCCCGACAAACGCGCGAAACACGCCGCCTACCTCGCCGCGGGCGCCAATCGCATGGCCGCCCAGTGGCCACTCCGCGAAGCCGCCACCGGCGATGTGCTCGAAAGTGCCAAACGCCAATTGCGGCAGCAGGCCGATCAGTACCTTTCGGCTGCGCTCTCGGGTTTCATTCGCTTGCGTGACGATCTCACCAGGCGTGAGGAAGAGCAGCAGCTCGATCACACCCAATCCGCGATGCTTCGCAATTGTTACCTTGCCGAAGCCGACACGCTGTTCGAAATGGGCCGATTCGAACAGGCCGCCGAGTCCTTTCGAGCCGTCTCGCTGAGGTACATGAATGAGCCGCCGGCACTCGAGGCGATGCTCGGCCAATCCCGCTGCCTCAAGCAGCTCGGCCGCGCAGGTGAAGCGAGAATGGTGATCCGTCAGGCCGCGGTGGTACTCAGCCGAATCCCGCCCGAATGGGATGACCGTTTCGATCAAACGACGCGTTATAGCCGAAAACGTTGGCAAGAGCTGTTGGCCTGGCTCGACAGCAGTGGTGCCATCTCCGAAGGAAACGATGCATGATTCACTCGCAGCCGACCACCTCACGAGCCGCCCTTCTCCTCGCAAAGTTGACCGCGCAGGTGCATCTGCTCGAGCAACTGATCGCCATCGGCCAACGGCAATACGACGCCATTGAGGGGGGCTTGATGGCTGAATTGATGTGGCTACTCGCCCAGAAGCAGCCGCTGCTCGAACAGCTCGAATCGAACAATCGAGCCATGGGAGACGATTCGTCGGCATCGTCGGATCTCCGGGACTGGCCTGATTCGGCGGCACGGCAAACCTGCCTCGAGCTTCGAAAAAAAGCGGAGGATCAATTCCAACAATTGCTCGAGCTCGAGCAGCGATGCGAGCGATCGCTCACCCTGAGCCGCGACGCGATCTCCGGCCGTTTGGCCGAGAACCACACGGCGTCGATGGTCGCCATGGCTTACGGGTCGGTCTCCGATGGCGGGGTGCGGGGTGGAACGATCGATTTCTCATCGAAGTGACGGGATCGGCGGAGAGGGGCGCGTGCGTGGACACGGTAATCGTCTACGTTATCGTCTTCTTCGTTCCCAGAAGTTTGACAGAAAGCGGTCTCATGGCGGTTCCCCAAGTTGCGATCATCGGCCGGCCCAATGTCGGCAAGAGTAGTCTGTTCAATTGGCTCGCCCGCCGTCGGTTAGCCGTCGTCGATGACTTCGAGGGGGTGACCCGCGACCGGATGACGACTCTGGTCGAGCATGGCGATCGTTTCTTCGAGCTGATCGATACCGGTGGCATGGGTATCGAAGACACCGATAACCTTACGGCTGACGTACGAAATCAAATTGAGTTGGCGATCGAGTCGGCCGACGTCATCTTGTTGGTGGTCGATATCCGCAGCGGGCCCATGCCGTTAGATGAGCTCGTCGCCGAGCGGTTGCGGGCCGTCGCGCGACCGATCGTGCTGGTGGTCAACAAGGCTGATCACGCCAACCTCGATCTGGCGGCAAACGATTTCCATCGGCTCGGCCGGGGACTGCCGATCTTGGTCAGCACTCGGGAAAATCGCAACCGCGAGGAACTGCTCGACCTGATCGTCGATCGCCTTCCCGACAGCGACGGTTCGGAGTCGATCGACGAACCCCAAATGAAGATCGCGATCGTCGGCCGTCGGAACGTCGGCAAGAGCACCTTCGTCAACACGCTCGCCAAGGAGGAGCGGATGATCGTTAGCGAAGTGCCGGGGACCACTCGCGACAGTGTCGATGTTCGTTTTGAGCTCGACGGTCAAACATTCATGGCGATCGATACGCCCGGGTTGCGTAAAGCCACGAGCCAAAAAACCGACCTCGAGTACTACGGGACTCACCGCGCGCAGCGAAGCATCCGCCGCGCCGACGTCGTGCTGATGTTCTTCGACGCTTCGGAAACGATCAGCCGTGTTGACAAGCAGTTGATGAGCTACGTGATCGAGAATCACAAGCCTTGCATCTTTGTCGTGAACAAATGGGACCTGATCCACGGGACGATGCCGACGGATCGCTGGGTCAAGTACCTTCGTGGTCAATTTCCGACGTTGGTGTACGCGCCGATCGCCTTCATTACGGGAGAGACGGGCAAGAACGTCAAAACGTTGCTCAATCACTCGACGATGCTGTTCAAGCAGGCCCGCGAGAGAGTCTCCACAGGCGTGCTGAATCGATTGATCAATGCCGCGGTCGAGCGACACGCGCCAGCGATGCATCAGAACCGTCGACCCAAGATCTATTACGCCACACAGGTCGCCGCCGAGCCACCGACCATCGTGTTGATGTGCAACGACCCCAAGGGGTTTACGAATGATTACCGCAGGTACTTGTTGGGAGTGATCCGTGATCACTTGCCATTCGCTGAGGTCCCGATCAAGTTGTACTTGCACCGACGGCAACGCGAAGGAGATGAGTAGAGAATTTCCGGTTTCCGTTTTTCCGCTGGGGTTTGAACCAGGCCGATGCGTCCCGAGTTGCCCGACTATGGGGTTTTTCTCCGCTGGCCAGCGGCGGGAACCGCGTGGATCCACGCCGAGGATCGTGCGCTGGTCGCCCGCTGGATACCCGGTAACCACGTTTTTCGTCGAGAAAGCTATGACGGGCTACAGTTTTCCACGGACCAGGAATCCGATCACCGCACCGATGAGCAAAAAGATGGGGCCGCTGATGGCGATCGCGATCGCGACCGGTAGTGCGACCGATCGCCTTCGATGACGATCGTCGGGGCCCGTCGTCTCGCGGTCTCCCGAGTCGGGGATCGGTGGTGGCAATGGGGCCGACAGGGGAGACAGCGATGAGGGATGTGAAATCTGCGAGGTCGATGACGGCTCGATCGGCAACACCTCGGCCGGTGGCGGAGCGGCCGTCCAGGGACTCGGGATCAGGCTACCTGAGATCGGCTGCACCCCGCCGTCACAGAAAGCGAGCAATCGATCGGCGACTTCAGCTGCCGAGGCGATTCGCCGTTCAGGCAATTTCTCCATCATGTCGGCAATCAGCTCGACGAAATCCTCGGCGAGGTCCGCGGCAAACTTGCGGGGATGCCAGGGTGTCTCCTCGACATGTCGACGGCATTTGTCGCGGGTGTCGCCACCGGGATAGGGCACCTTCCCCGTCACGCAGTAGTAAAGCGTGCAACCCAGTGAGTAGAGATCGCTGGGCGGGCCGATCGTCAGAGGGCTGCGAATCTGCTCGGGCGAGAGGTAATCAGCCGTTCCGACAATCTTCCCAGCTCGCGGGTCGTCAGCGAGACCCATCGACCAGGCCGCCAGTCCGACATCCGAAACCTTGGCGTGCCCCTCGGGCGTGACCAGGATATTTCCGGGTTTCACATCGCGATGAATCAGGCCCTGCTCGTGTGCGTATTGCAGCCCGAGCGCTGCCTGGCGGATGATCGTCGCCGCGGTGTTCATCGATAAGGGGCCTTGCGAGCGAACCAACCGCCGCAGGTCGGTGCCCGGAACGTATTCGGTCACCAGGTAGTGGACGCTGCCGTCGTGACCCGCGTCGAAGGCGCGAACCAGGTAGGGGCAATCGAGTCCGGCCTGGAGCCGGATTTCGCGTTGAAAACTTTCGCGAGACTCGGCCGTCGATTTTTCGATCGGGAGAACCTTGACGGCACATTGCCGTCCCATCACCTGATGGACCGCTTTGAAGACCTGCCCCATCCCGCCCTGTCCGATCCATCCGGTAATGAGGTACGGGCCAAGGGTCAATTTCCCTCGCCCGGCATGCAATTGCTGGGCCTGATAAGCGGTGACCTGACCATGGGCGATCAGGTACCGGGCGATCGCATCGGCGTCTTTGCCGACCGCCTCGGTCGCCTGATTCCAGAGTGTCGTGCTGACCAATCCGCTTCTCAGCGCGGCGTCACGAAAGGTGGCGAGGGAGATCGGGTCAGCCAAGTGACAATTCCACCTGCAGATGCGCGACCTCGTGGCCCGCCAAAGAAATATTGACGCAATCACCATCGTGCGGAACGTCCCGCCGACGCAGCGGGTCGACTCCCATGACGCGAACGGCGCGGGCCACGTTGCGGCAGAACCGAATACGCGCTTGACGAGATTCTCCGCGGGTGACGATCGCCAACAAGGAGACGACTGCCGGATGGGTCGATTCCCATCGCAGGTTGGTAATCATCACGTCGCGGGTCTCGACGCTCACGAGCCAACCCGATGGAATCGGTGACGCGGGGGTCGATCGAGGGGCCGGCTTGGTTCGCAATTGCGGCCGGTCGATCGGCACGGCGATCGGAGCCACGGCGCGAGCACGAAGCGACTCGACCGGCGTCGGGACATCGAAACCCACGGCGAACGAAAACGATCGGGCCGATTCGCCACGAACGATCAGCAGCGAGTCGATGTACCGTCCCTCGCAGAGTCGATGGGCCGGTCGGCAATCGTTGAACAGCAGCGTCTGCCTTGTCAGTTCGTCGGCCACCAACCCGGCGGCGGCGTCGATTCGCTTTCCTTCGGCGCGGTGAAGTTTATCCCGCAGCGGAACCAGGACGGAGAACGTATCCGTCGCGAGTGCGGAGCGTAGCGCAAAGTAATTTTGCCAAGGGTCATCGCGCAAGGTGTCGGCCACAGGTTCGACGTCGGCGAGCACGTCGAGCCAGCGCGATCCCCGCCCCAGGTGATACTCCATCCGATAGGAGGCCACCGGCTTGCCGGACAGGTCCACGAGCGCTCCGGTGGCCTCAAGAACCCCCTTGGATTCGTCATCGCGGATCACTCGGAGTCGATCGCATCGCATTTCGGTTGCTGCCGAGGGTTGGTTCCGTTCCTCGACGACGCGAACCAGCCGCATCGAGTAGCGGTTTCCCCGTCCCTCTCCGCTGTAAATCCCTTGGACCCCACCGGTCTGTGGCGAAAATTCGGCGTGGATAAATTCGTTGATGAGCCGCGTTCCCGATGCGATTTGTCGCTTCCGCTGGAACCATCCCCGCGATTTTTTTCCAGTCGCAGCCGTCGCGCTGGCAAACCCCAGCGCGGGCACGTCGACGGTGACTTCGCACCACTGGCCTTTGGTCGCCGGAGGGCCGACGTTTCCCGCAGGCGGATCGACCCGCGCCGAGGCGTAAATCGGTCCGCCACTGGCTGGAGGATCGCCGATCAGCGGGGCGACGGCTCGTACAGCGACCGCGTGAGGATTGACCCACACGGCCGCTTCGCCAGGGCCCTCGGCGATGCGGTGCCCGAGTGCAGCGACCATCTGCGAGGCCGCGTCGCGGATTCCCGTCGAGGTGGCGTCGACCTCGCTCGCGTGCGACGCGCTACGAGCCTCATGATCGGACTCACCGCCGCCAGCCGGCCGGATCAAGCGGGCCAAACAATCGAGAGTCGCGATCGATTCGGCGGTCAAGCGGTCGCGATAGTGGACCGCCGCGGTCGTCAACGGATCGACTTGAGCGCTCGCGACGGCCGCCGACAACCAGGCCGCGGAGCCGGCATCGGCTGGACCATGGTAGTGGTGATAAGGCCGCTCCCCATCGCGAAAGAAGTCATCGATCTTCCAAAAGCGACCGATCGCCAATCCCCACGAGGCGGCCCGCCGGAGGTCGTCGTACGCGTCGCTCACCTGCCCCGGCCAATGCGCCAGCAGCGCCGCGGCAATCTCGCCGCTATCGATCGCCTGGCCGAGCCTCGGCAGCAGCGAAAGAAAAGACGAATACCCGGTGGCGTCGATCGGTTTGGCGACCAGGGCGTCGAGTTCCGCGGTACCCGATTGCCAGATCAATTTCGATTCGTCGCGAAACCCGGCGCCGCCTGCGAAGTCGATGGGGATCGCACCGACGTAGCCGCTATCGGCGATCGATCGTCCCAGGTCGCCGGGCGTGGGTCCGCTGACCCGCGCGTAAACCGCACATCTTCCCGGGAAGACCCGATCCACTTCGGCCTTGGCGGAGGCGATCAGGTCCGCGGTCGAGGCGGCAGTTTGATGATGGATCGGCGCCGAGTGCGGAAACCCTCCGCCAGCCACCCCAATTGTCTGCTCGCCAATCGCCCGCAGTAACTGTCGCACCGCCGGATGATCCGCCCTTTCGATCGATGCCACCACGTCCGCATCGACCAGCACGTTTGCCGGCGGACTGTCCGAGCGGAGCGCCGACGTCAAAAAATCGCCGAGCCCCGCCCCAAGCGTGGTGGGCGCGAGGAGGGTCAGGTCGATCAGGTGAGGGTCGGACGAGAAGTAGTGGTCGCGTTCTTCGGCGAGCAAATCGTAGGCGTCCTGCAGTGCCGCGGCGGCATCCTCGCCCCGCCGCCCGACCCACGCCTGTGCGGCGTCGACGACCAACCGCGCGAAGTGGATTTCATCGAGGTTGCTCGTGTACCGCAATCGTCGCGTCATGAGCTGGACCTGAAGCGAAGCGTAACCCAACGCAAAGAAATCGGCCGCGTCGAGAGTTCGATTCGCGGTCACCAGCGGATCGCCGTCCGCGATCGTGCTGAGCGGCTCAGCGGGCAACACGGCGGCCAGCGCCTTGGCAAGGAATTCGCTGCGATCGGCGCCCTGAATGATCTCGCACTGCCCGGCCGCGTCGACCGCGGCCCGGAGCTCCGAAGGAAACTTCTTGGAGGTCGCCGGCGAGGCCAGCAGCAGCCGTCGCTCGAGCAGGTGGGGAACGGTATCGGCACGTTGCCAAACGGGAAGCCGCTGGATCGCCGCGATCAAATGAGGATGCCAGGGCGCGGTCCACGCGGCCAGCAGCGCGCGGGCGTCAGAATCGCTGAGTGTGGCCGGGAAGTCCTCCAGCGTGTGACAAGGGATCAAAACGATCAATTCTTCGATCGGAGACGTACGGTTTGTAGGCGATTCGGCTGCGGTCATGAGCGAATAAGTTTGACGGACCCGTGGGGACCGCGATAAACTGGAGTTAGGCGGGTGTCGGTACGGTCGGCAAAGGTTTCGGTGGATTGATCGTGTCGGGCCTCGATAAAGGCGAATATCGTACTCGCTATCGATTAAACTTATCAGCAATGTGGATCGGGGCGATCGCGATTGCCCCGAGAATCTCAGGTGTCGAGAATTTCTGGTGTCTGCCAGCGGTTCAGGACCGGGCCTGCAATCAATGTGGGATTGAAGGGCCGGTGTTTGTCAGGCGTGCGGACGTTGCAGCGGTCCGTTCGTCGCCGTCTGTGCGGCCCGCATTGGCGGCCGCCCGTTTGTTGAATCCATTTCCTCGAGGTTGTCTGGTCGATGGCGAATAACAAGGGCGTGTGGGGAATCGAGATCGGGCAGTCCGCGCTCAAGGCGCTGCGGTGCCACCTGGTCGGTGGCGAGATCGTTGCCGAGGCATTCGATTACATCGAGTATCCAAAAATTCTTAGCCAGCCCGAGGCCGACCCCGAAGAGCTGATCGCCGAAGCGATAGCGAAGTTCCAGGAACGCAATGACGCCGGCAGTCACATCGTCTGCATGTCGGTACCGGGCCAGAGCGGGTTGGCGAAGTTCTTCAAGCCGCCCCCGGTCGACGTCAAAAAGATCGCCGACATCGTCCGCTACGAAGCTCGTCAACAAATCCCGTTCGATCTCGAGGATGTCGTCTGGGATTACCAGATGATGCCCGGGAGCACGATCGAGGAAGGTTACGCGCTGGAGAGCGAAGTCGGGTTGTTTGCGATGAAGCGTGAAATGGTCTATCGCCAATTGGCTCCGATGGACCGGGCCAAGATGGAGGTCGACATCGTCCAACTTGCCCCGTTGGCGATCTACAACATGCTCGCCTACGACCGAATGAACGAGCGGATTGCTTCGGAGGTGTTCGACGTCGACAACCCACCCCCCTCGAGCGTGTTGCTATCGATCGGTACCGATTCCTCGGACCTGATTGTCACCAATGGCTTCCGTTTCTGGCAGCGGAGCATGCCGATCGGCGGCAATCACTTCACGCGGCAATTGACGAAGGACCTGAAACTGACGTTCGCCAAGGCCGAGCATTTGAAGCGGAACGCTCGCGAAGCGGTCGACCCGAAGATGGTGTTCCAAACGATGCGTCCGGTCTTCAATGACCTCGTCACCGAAGTTCAACGTTCGATCGGGTTTTTCCGGAGTCTCAACAGGAAGGCGGAAATCAGCGAATTGTTGGTGACCGGAAACACGGTCAAGATGCCGGGCTTGGCAGCCTACCTGGGCAAAAATCTCGGTTTCGATGTTCACGTGCTCGATCGGTTCAATCGGTTGGCCGGGGAGGACGTCCTTTCGGTCCCCACCTTCCGAGACAACGCACCAACCTTCGCGGTCTGTTACGGGCTCTGCTTGCAAGGGCTCGGGATGAGTCAATTGCACACGTCGCTGATTCCCCGTGAGATCAAGATCTCGCGAGTGATTCGGGCCAAAAAACCGTGGGCGGTGGCTGCGGTCGCCACGCTGATGGTCGGGATGGCGGGTCATTACGCGTTTACCCAGAGAAGTTGGGCCAAGACGCACCCGGACCTCTGGGGGCGAGCCTCCTCGGCGGTGTCACAGATGAGCAGTTACAGCAGTGAGCACGTCAGCCGCGACGAGAACTTGACCAGCAAACTGAACTATCTCAACACCCTGGGCGAAGAGGTGTCGAGCACGTCCGAACGTCGTTTACTCTGGCTCGAGGTGTTGCGGGCGATCAACACGGCGATTCCTCGGGCGAATTATCCCGACGGAAAGATCCCCAGTCCCAAGGTTCTTCCTTTCGAGGATCGCCAAGACATCCATGTGACCGGCGTCGAAACCAAGCACTATGACGATCTGGCGACTTGGTTTACGCCCGAACTAGCGATGAAGTACCGGCAAGAAATGCGGAACTGGGCGCGGGTTACCAAGGAACCTATTCCCGTGGACCTGGCAACCGATGTGGGGCCCAGCGGACCGGGGTGGGTATTCGAGTTCAAAGGCTATCATTATTACAACAGCCCCAAGCGGATCGATCAGGAAGGGAGCAACCACGTTCGCAAGTTGCTGATTACCAACCTGATGAAAAAGCCGATCGATTTGCCCGACAATTCGGGACAAGTCATTCGCTTCACGCCGCAGGAGATCGGTCTGCAGTATCCCCTGCTGCTCAACGACCGAAAACCGGTTACCGTGCGAGTTCCCAATCCGGATTTCGACATCGAGGTCGCCAGAGCGCAAATGATGGCAATGAGCGGAATGCCGATGCCGGGGATGGTTGGGGCGGCGGGGACGCCGCCGCCTACCGTACCGGCGGTGAACCCCGGCGATCAACCGATCGAGCTGCCCACGATCGAGGTCAGGCGACACGATTTCATCATCCAGGTCGCCTGGCAAGAAAAACCTTTGACCGATCGCCTGCGGGAGCGTGAAGAAAAAGCCAAACTGGAAGCTGCGGAGGCCCAGGAGGCCCAGCCGCCGACCGATGATTTTGCAAGCGTACCCTGACCAAGACCTCAAGCGAACACGAAAGCCATGGATAAACTCAAAGAGCAACTCGCGGTTGCGGGCAAGTATTGGTTTTGGATCGCCACCGCGATGGTCACTCTGATCTCATTGCTCGGCTGGTGGATGGCCAGTTCGAGGCTCGACGCGGAATTCGAATCGGCCAGCAACAAGATCTCCGGCGATGCCCAGAAGATCACTTCGGTGCGGAGCATGATTCCCGAGCATCCGAGCGAGAAAACTCACCAGGAAATGGAGAAGTTGATCGAATCGCGTAAGGAGGCGGTTGTCGATGCCTGGGAGAGCATTTACGAACGGCAGCAGGCGATTTTTGTCTGGCCGGTCGACGAGTTGCAGGACGATTTTGTCCGTGAGTTCAAAGACCTGATTCCGATCGAGTTGAAGGTCGCCTTCCCGACGCTCGAAGAGGATGAGAAGGACACCTCGCTGCTCAACCGCTACCGTTTCTACATCGAGAACGCGCTGCCGAAGATTGCTGAGATCGCCAAGACCAAGTGGGTCGCGAAATTCGATGCGGTCGGTGGCGGGTATGGGATGGATGGAGGTGGGTATGGTGGCGATTACGGCGGCGAGTACGACGGAGGTTACGGTGGCGCCATGCCCGGCATGGGTTCGCCCGAGAGCTACCTGACCGGGCGAGATGATGGTCCGTTGGTGCAGTGGGATGGCGGCAGCCAGAACATGTTGTTGCAGGACTTGTTCCCATGGCGAGGCGGAATGCCCAAGACACTCGATGTGCTCTATTCGCAGGAAAATCTTTGGATCCTTCGCCAGATGATGCAGATCATCGCGACGGTCAATGGTGACGTTGGCCAGCGGTTTCAGGCAAAGATTCGTCAAATCAATCGCTTGGCGATTGGCAAATCGGTTCCCAAGACTGCGGGTACGGTATCCAAGCCTGTCAATGAGGCGGCGGGCGGCATGATGGGCGGTGACTACGGGGAGTACGGCGACGACGGAGATTACGGGGATGGGGGCGATTACGGCGAATATGGCGGTGACGACATGGGGATGATGGGTGGCCCGATGGGTGTGACTCTCGATCCGGGTGACAACCGCTACGTCGACACGCAGGGCAAACCGGTCACGGCCGAGCAGATGCGGGCGGCGCTTTCGAGCAATTCGCCAACCGACGCGTTCATGGCCGTGGCCAAACGCGTGCCGGTGATGATGAGTTTCAAGATGGATCAGAGGGCGGTCCCTGAGCTTTTGGCGGCCTGTGGAAGCGCCCCCCTGATGGTCGAAGTCCGTCAGGTTCGAATCCTACCGCCGGGCATGAACACGTCGTCCACCGGTGGATATGGTGACGACATGGGTGGGGGTGGGTACGACGAAGGCATGATGGACGACAGTGGCGAGGGATACGGCGGCGGATACGGCATGGGGGTTGGGATGGGCACCGGCGCGCCGCGCGCTGACGAGTTTCCGCTCGATATGAATGTCGAGATTTACGGCATCATTTACGTTTACAATCCGCCCGACGTGATGAAGCTCGGTGTGGATCAGGTGGACGAAAACACCGTCATTGAAGGGACGTCGATGAGGGACGGGTCAAAGCTGGATCTCCCGGCGCCTGCCGTCGCACCAGCGACTGCCGACGCGACTCCAACACCGCTACCCTCCGAGCCCGTTCCCGCCGATTCGGTGCCGTCCGAGCCTGCAGCGGCTGATCCTGCTCCGGCTGAACCTGCTCCGGCCGAGGCTCCGGCGGCAGAAACGGCGCCGCCGACCCAGCCTGCGGCTGCACAACCCGGCGGAGCGGACACGTCGTTTCGTAGTCGCTACTCTCGTCCGATGATTGCCGATGTCCGACGGCTTGTGCCCGCTTCGTGGGGCGCTCGCCGCGTTTGATGTTTTGATCGCTCTGTCCCCCGTCCACCGATCCGAGTTGACCCTATGAACGCCGACGCCATCAAGGATTTCCTGTTCCGGCACGTGGAGAAGTTCGTTTTCGGGCTCCTCACCCTGTTGGCGGTTTTCCTCGTCTACAGGGGGTTTAATAAGCCCAATATCTTGGCGGAGCACCAGCCCGATCG
>JBGTCJ010000553.1:0-4754 GCA_041748895.1 Pirellulaceae bacterium | reverse complement strand
TTGAGCATGCAGGCGTCGGCGCCGTCGAGAATGGCATTCGCGACGTCACTCGCTTCGGCGCGGGTCGGGCGGCGGCTGTGGTGCATCGATTCGAGCATTTGGGTCGCGACAATGACCGGTTTCATGCGGTCGCGACACGCGCGGATGATCCGCTTCTGCGCGACCGGTGTCTCGGCGACATCGATTTCGACACCCAGGTCACCGCGGGCGACCATCACCCCATCGGCGGCATCCACAATCTGATCCAATTGGACCAACGCCTCCGGCTTCTCGATCTTGGCAATCACCATCGCCGGCGAATCGTAACTGATCAACAAATTCCGCAGCGAATGCACATCTTCGGCGGTTCGCACGAAACTCAGGCTGATGAAGTCGATCCCACTTTTTGCGCCCCAGATCGCGTTGTCGACATCGGCCGGTCGCATCGCCGAAACGCTCAGTTTGACACCGGGAAGGTTGATCCCCTGGCGACTTCGAATTTCGCCAGCCGACGTGACGCGGCAGATCGCCGATCGCTCGGTCAACTGCTCAACCTGAAGCGTTACCGTGCCGTCGGCCAACATCACGCGGTTGCCCACCTCCAACTCTTCGATCAAACGTTTGTAGGAACTGGTCAGCTCCGATGGAAGCGAACTCGTGTCGCCTCGCACGAGCGTCACTTGAGACCCGAACTCGCAAAAGTAGGGGTCCGAGAAGAGTTGGCCCAATCGAAGTTTTGGGCCCGATAGATCGAGCAGCACGCCGACCATCGCCCCGGTCCGTTCGCTGGCCTCACGAATGTTCTCCAGTGACCGCTCGTGCTGCGCCCGGTCGCCGTGGGCGCTGTTGATGCGGAAGATATCGGCCCCGTGATCGATCAACGCGGAGATCCCGTCGACACTGTCGCAAGCCGGACCGACGGTCGCCACAATTTTGGTGCAGGCATCGTCGAGTGATTTCCGCAGCATCGTCTTTTCCGCTCCCGTTTTTTGGTTCGCTGACTATTGGAACATTTGATTCTCGGCTCGCGGTCCATTCATCGCTGGTCCATCCATCGTCGACCACGACGATCGCTTAAACTGACCCGCGGGCTCGAGTGTCGGCAGCAGGAATGTAAGCGGATTCGGTCGAACGGCGAAGTGACGAAGCCCCGCGGTGTTGGTCACCCCAAAGATTTCAGGCAGTTCGCGGCGGCGACTTCAACTCGCTTAATCGAGCGCACATTACCCTTACACCACGCTAACGCAACCTCAACTCCCCACCGGCGGAAGACCGGTCCTCAGAAATGTTTCTCGATCGGTTCCTTTCCGTGCCGCAACTTTCCGCTCAAAAAAATGCCACCTCGCGTCCCGTTGCGGTGATTTCTGGCGGTACCTCGGGGCTGGGACTGGTCATCGCGGACCACTTCGCGCGCGGCGGATACGACGTGGCGATCATCGGACGCGACCGAGGCAGACTGGCCGAAGCTGCCGATCGACTTGCGGTCCACGGGGGTGACGTCATGGTCCTTGGCGGTGACGTGACCGATCCCGATCGGACCGCGGCGATGTTCGACGAATTGCGGCAGAGGTTTTCACGCCTGGATGCGCTCGTCAATTGCGTTGGCCAGAGCGATCGCGGGCTGACACAGTCACTCACCTCCGATCGACTGATCGAACTGATGAACACCAACTTGGTGTCGACACTGGTTTGCTCGCGGGCGGCGCTTCCCCTGCTTCGTCAGTCGGGAGGCGCGGTCGTCAACATCGGTTCGTTGGCCTCGCATTTGGCGACTCGCTACTTGGGCGGCTACCCGGCGGCCAAGCACGCGCTTGCGGCGCTGACACGGCAGATGCGATTGGAATGGCGGGCCGAGGGAGTTCACGTGGGGTTGGTCAGCCCGGGGCCGATTCGCCGCGTCGATGAGGGCGTTCGCTACCAGCAGCAGGCAGAAGAGGACCCCAATCTTCCGGCCGCTGCGATGCAGCCTGGCGGCGGCGCGAAGCTTAAGGGACTTGACCCCAACGTCGTCGCGGCCGCCGTCCTTCGCTGCGTTCGGAGGCGCGAACCCGAGCGGATCCTGCCAGGCCACGTTCGCTGGCTCGTGATCATCGCCGCGATCAACCCCCGGATCGCCGACTGGCTCTTGCTGCGATTGACCGGTGGCAGCCAGTAGTCGCCCAGCGATTCGAACGATCGAGTCATGGAGAATGTCGCCGCACAATCCACCGCGAACCTCGCGACGGCGTCCGTCCCGTTGCGAGACGATAAAATTCGGCCGATACTCGCCGCTGACTGATTGAGCGACAAGAAGTGCCTGAGGTCGATTCCGATCGCCCGACCCTCATTTTCCGCTCGTTTCCCCTCTCTTCGCCATCTCCGAGTGACGCAACCATGAGTGCTTTTCCCGAAGTTCCCACGATCCAGTACGAAGGCCCCTCGAGTGACAACCCGTTGGCATTCCGGTGGTACAACCCGGAGGAAATGATCGAAGGAAAATCGATGCGGGAACACTTGCGGTTCTCGATCGTCTACTGGCACACGTTTCGGGGAACGGGGAGCGATCCGTTCGGACCGGGAACGGCGGTGCGTCCGTGGGATGATGGGAGTCAGGGTGTCGAGAATGCCCGCCATCGGGCCCGCGTGGCGTTTGAACTGTTCGAAAAGCTGCAAGCCCCTTACTACGCATTTCATGATCGCGATGTCGCACCCGAAGGCGAATCGCTTCGCCAATCGCACCAAAATTTGGATGCCGTCGTCGAGGTACTCGAGGAAGAGCAAAATCGCAGCGGCGTGCGATTGCTGTGGGGAACCGCCAACCTATTCAGCCATCCGCGGTTCATGCACGGGGCGGCAACCAGTTGCAATGCCGACGTCTTCGCGTTCGCCGCGGGGCAAGTCAAAAAATGTTTGGAAGTGACCCAGCGTTTGGGCGGTGAAAACTATGTCTTCTGGGGCGGCCGCGAGGGTTACCAAAACCTCTTCAATACGGATATGAAACGCGAGCTCGACCACTTGGCCAAATTCTTTCACATGGCGGTCGCGTATGCCAAGGAAATCGGCTTCACGGGTCAGTTTTTGATCGAACCCAAACCGAAAGAACCGACCAAGCACCAATACGACAGTGACGCGGCGGCATGCATCAATTTCCTGCGGCAGTACGACCTGTTGGAACACTTCAAGCTCAATATCGAAACCAACCACGCGACGCTGGCTGGGCACACGATGATGCACGAACTCGACTACGCAGGAATTCAGGGAGCACTGGGTAGCATCGATGCCAACACCGGTGACCTGCTCTTGGGTTGGGACACCGACCAGTTTCCGACCGACTACTACCTCACGACGCAGACCATGCTCGCGATCCTCAAGCATGGCGGGATCGCGCCCGGAGGCGTCAACTTTGATGCGAAGGTGCGACGAGAGTCGTTCGAGCCAATCGACCTCTTCTACGCTCACATCGGAGGGATGGACGCCTTCGCCAAGGGGCTCAAGATCGCCGCGGCGATCCGCAGCGACGGCGGTTTGGACCGCATCGTCCGCGATCGATACAGCAGTTGGGATTCGGGGATCGGTGCGGAAATCGAATCGGGCAACATGACGCTCGCGGGTCTCGAGTCGTACATGCTGCAAAAGGGGGAAGCCGCCGGCAATGTCAGCGGACGACAGGAGATGATCGAAGCGTTGATCAATCGCTACCTCGACCGCGTCGTCTGACTCGCCGGAGTCGTTTAAAAACGCCCGCGTCGTTTGACTTGCCCGAGCCGTCTAAAAACGTCCGAGCCGTCTGACTTGCCCGAGCCGTCTAGAAACGTCCGAGCCGTTTAAAAACGCCCCGGATTGCTCGGAACGCCGGCGCGGTCGCAACCACGCCCTGGCGACGCGTCTCAAAGGCCATTGACTTTGCGGCGGATCCAGGCGGCTGCGCCGAGCACGCCGGCGTCATCGCCGAGCTTGGCCGGCACCACGTCGAAGCGGTCGCGGTAGGGGTTCATGACGTTGTTCCGCGCCGTCTTTTTGACGGTCCCGACAATCAATTCTTCCATCGCTTCGACCAGTCCGCCGCCGAGGATGATGGTGTCTGGTGCGAGCAGGTGGACGATGTTGACGACGGCGAATCCGATCGTCTCCGAAGCGGTCTCGACCAATTTGCGAATCGAACGGTCACCGTTTTCGATCGCTTGGGCGAGGACTCCGCTGCGGATGTCGCTGAGGTCCGTGCCACCGTTGGCGAGCAGGTAGGGCGCATCGCCGCGGTAGGCCGCTTTGACCGACTCCGCCGCAACGGTCAGACGGCTGGCCTCGGCCTCGAGCGTCCCGGACATGCCAAACCCGCTGATTCGCGAACTGCTGCTGATCCGAGTGTGGCCGATTTCCATGCAGGAGATCCCTGCGCCTTGGAGAATGTTCCCTTCGTAAACACAACCACCGCCGATCCCGGTGCCTGGGAAGATGCCAACGGCACAGCGAGAACCGACAGCCGCGCCGAATCGGTATTCGCCATACACTCCCGCGTCGACATCGTTGAGCACGGCGATCGGTACGTCGAACTTTTTCCCGAGGTGGTCGGCGACATCGACATCGGTCCAGCCGAGATTGGGCGCGTGCAGGAATCGGCCATTGGCGGTGTCGATCGGACCTGGGCAACCGATTCCGATCCCTGCGAGAGAGGATTTGGGGAGCTCGGCGTCTGACAATGCCCGCTCGATCGTCGAAACGATCCGATCCATCCCGCTTTCGGCCCCCTCGCTGCCGCGCGTCTTTCGACGTTTCCGCGCCAATGGCTGGAGGTTATC
>JBGTCJ010000552.1:0-6195 GCA_041748895.1 Pirellulaceae bacterium | reverse complement strand
ATGCCGAGAGGTGTGTTCGCTGAAGGGTGCATCCGTTGATTCGCTCTCTGATTCGGGTTGGGGGGGCGGGTTGGGGGCCATCCATCTACGAACTACCATGCGTTTGCTGATGCTGGACTCCGCTGACAAGACATGCGATTGTACCCATGCGACCCTTAACCCGCTTCACCATCTTTGGCGTTCGCCTGGCGACGGTCGTTCTTGTGCTTTACTGGACGGCCCTGTTTATCGGTACCCACATGCCATCGCCACCCAAAGTACGGGTGTCGATCGCAAACTTTGACAAGGTCCAGCACTTCACGGCCTTTTTCGGGCTTGCTTTCCTGCTCTGTTGGGTGATCCCGTCGCGACCGACGGCGCGGCGAAAGTTTGCGCTCGTTGGCGTGATCGCGATCGCCTACGCCGCGTTTGATGAATTCACGCAAGGATTTGTCCCAACTCGCCAGCGCGAGCTCAACGACTTCGTTGCCAACGCCGTCGGCGTTTTCGCAGCGATTGCGGTCTACGCGACGCTACGGTGGCTGCTGATCGATCGGATCGGTAGCCCGTCATCTCCTTCGATCGACATCGGGAATCACCGGCAAGATGATCCCGAGGGCGGAGCGGATTCGGATCATGCCGACCGGCCCCGCGCCAGGTCAGCCGACCAAGACTCGATCAAGATCGCCTGATTGGCGTTGCGTTGGACCTCGCCCAACGCATCGATGCACCGATCCAAGCGGTACAAGATCGGTGTGAGTCGATCGGGGTTTCCTGCGGCCTGCCTCATCTGCTCTCGATAGAACTGAACCGCAAAAGAGAATACGTCCCGCATTCGATCGCGTCGCCGTGGTGCTGAATCACCAGCTTCCTCGACGAAATCCGTGACCAACGCAGCCAGCGTCACGACGCTCAAAGGTTCTTCACCGAGCGTCTTGCCCAGTCCTGGTTGCAACCCACCTTGATCTTCGCGGAGGATGTCGGCCGCAGCCAAGCAATCGCCGCCGCAGAGTTCGATGGCCGATTCAGCCGCCTTTGGGTCGCAGGAGACGCCGTGACGCCTGAGGATCGCCGCCGCATCGTCTCCTCGCGGCGGCATCATGCGTACGATCTGGCAACGCGAGCGGATGGTTGGCAATTGGCGTTGCTCGTTGGTGGCGATCACAAAAATGATCGCGTCGGGTGGGGGCTCCTCAAATGTCTTCAGAAGACTGTTGGCTCCCTCTTCGGCGAGAAAGTCTGCATCGTGCAGGATCGCGACCTTTCGCGTGCCTCGCTGCGGCTTTAGCCGGATGTCCCGACAAAATCCCTGACGCATCCGGGCGTCGGGTGGCCCGATCAGCAGGTCGAGCGGGATCGATGCCTTGTCCTCCGGTTTGGCGACCTCGACCAAGTCGGGATGCGTTCCTGCCGCAACTTGCAAACAGGACTCACACCGTGTGCAGGGTTCGAATGATCGCGGCGCGCGGTGCGGACAAAAGATTGCGGCGGCAATCCACCTAGCCAGATCGGCTTTCCCAATTCCCGGCGGACCCACCAGCAGAAAGGTTCCGCCCAACCGGCCCTTGGAAAACGAGAGGGCAAAACCGTCGAGCGAGTGATCGTGGCCGATGGGGCGAAGCACGGGCAATCCCCTACTGTCGCGACTCGATTTCCGAAATCTTTTCGATCCGGCGGCCGTGCCTGCCACCTTCGAAATCCGTTCGCAACCACATCAGTACGAGGTCGTCGATCGGCCGTTCTCCGATCAGATCGCCAGGCAGGCAGAGGACATTCAGGTCGTTGTGTTTGCGGCTGAGCTCAATCATCATTTCGTCATAACACGATGCCGCTCGGACCCCTGGGAACTTGTTGGCTGTGATCGCCATCCCGATTCCGGTGCCGCAGATGAGGATTCCTCGATCCACTGAACCGTTACCAATTTTCTCGGCGACCACGGTCGCGTAGTCGGGATAATCGACCGCTTCCTCCCCATGAGTTCCTTCATCGGTGACCTCAAAACCGGCATCGAGCAAGCGTTGAACAAGCCTGCCCTTGATGGCAACACCCCGATGATCACTCGCGATACTGACGCGCAACATTAGCGTGACTCCTCTGCCGACGGTCCGCTGCCGCGCCCGGGATGTTCTTCTGCTTGCGACGTGCTTCGCATAGAACCCGACGCTTCGATCGGTAGGAAGTCAGATCGCCACTGCTCAATCCACATCTCCAATTCGCGATCGATCTGGTCCGCGCACGCCTCGTAGACTTCGAGCGGGGCACCCACCGGATCGGTGATGTCGCCTCCGTCGCGGCGAAGCGTGTGGACCTGCGAGGCCAATTCAGGCCAAGCCGCGATGATCGCAGCACGATGGCCGCGGGTCATCGTGAGGATCAAATCGGCTTGGTTGAGTATCGCATCGCTGAGACTTCTGCTGGCGTGAGCCGACAGGTCAAGTCCTCGTCGATCCATGACGTCGACCGCCTGTGCACTCGCCAGGGCTCCTTCGTGCGCTGCCACTCCAGCCGAAAGCACCAACACATTCTCGAGACCACCGCCGGCCCGCGTCAATCGATCTCGCAACAGGGCTTCGGCCATCGGGCTGCGGCAGGTGTTTCCCGTGCACACAATCACGATCATCGGTTTGGTCAATGCATTCATCGCTTCAGGCTCGATCACGCCAGTCCTCAAAATTTCATAGCGTTGGCCAATTACACGGATCACCGTGGACGCCCCACCATAGCGAGTTCCGCCGTCATCAAGCACCAGAGGCACTTGCTCGCCAAATTGGCGGGCCACGTCCTCGCCGGATGTCACAGGCGCCTCGCCGGTGAGGTTGGCACTGGTCAAAACCAAAGGGCCGCGAAGGTATTGGTGCAGCTGAGCGATCACCGGGTGCGAAACGACGCGAAACCCAATCGCCTGATAGGGTCCAAATATGAGTGGCTTGATATTATCCGGCAAACGATGAGCCACAGAAAACTCGCTCTCGCACGAGACCACCAGTGTAAGCGGTCCGGGCATACATCGCCGTGCCAACCTCCTGGCTAGCGCGGTCCAATCCCACGCGAAATCCTCGATTACCTGACTGCCGCGAACTGCCAACGCCATCGGAGTATTGCTTTGACGGCATTTCAAGGCCGCCAAACGCTCGACCGCCATCGGGTTTAGCGCGTCGGCGGCAAGCCCGTAAACCGTCTCGGTCGGAATTCCCACGACGCAACCGCGTGCCAGTGCTTCCACGGTCCTGTGAATGCTGTCACGCGGATCATCGATGCGCCGTAAATCGATCACCGTCGCCATAGGGACCCGTGGACCATGCCGTCAACAAAAAGATCATCGGCGTCGCTGCCGGTCACGGTAAGCATAGAATGCACGGTTGTATCGTCACAACCCACTTGACGCCGTGCGGTTACGGTTTTTATCCTCTTGAGCTCCCGGAATGGACGCCAGCGTAGCTTCAATTGGTAGAGCATCGCATTCGTAATGCGAGGGTTGCGGGTTCGAGTCCCACCGCTGGCTTTCTTCTCCCATCCCACGCGATCTGTGCGTTGGAGGCCCCCATACACCCAGAGCTGGAGCAGCCTGAAGTGTCGAGCGATTCTATGTTGCAAACCATCGATGTACGCGACTTGGTCATCAATAGCACCTCGTTCGGACCCCCGGATGTCCTCTCGATCCGGGAAGCCATTCTCGAGAATCATGCCCACTTCGCCGAGCTTCGCGACGCGATCAACGAACTCGAACAAGAGACCTCGCTGACGCCCGCCGCGACAACGAAGTTGGGCGTTTGCCAGTTCCTGGTCGGAAAATTCGATCTTGCCGCTGAGACTTTGGCGCGTGCCGATGGGAGCGCCATGGCGGTCTTTTATTCCGCCCGCACCGCATTCGAGCGTGGACAGTACGAGCACGCGATCCAGCAGTACCAGCAGGCGAAAAAGTCGGGGTACGACGCCGATCGCTGCCTGCTCGGTGTTGCGGAGGCCTACCGCTATCTCGGCAATCTCGAGGAATCGATGAAGATTCTCGACAACTTGTTCGGACCGATCGAGCAGACCGCGGATTACCTCTGCCAGCGCGCCGCGACGGTCGCGGCGATCGGAGGGAATCTTCCCGAGGCGATCCGGCTCTACGAGCGCGCCGTTGCAACCGACGAACACCACGCCGGAGCCTTGTTCGGTTTGGCGCTCGAAAACGACCGCCAAGGCAACGACGAAGAAGCCGTCGCCCTCTACGAACGCTCCGCTAACTCATTCCCCACCGGACTTGGGGCGCTACTGAATCTGGGTGTTTTCTACGAAGACAACAATCAGTACGACAAAGCGCAGATCTGCTACCGCCGGATCCTCGACGCCTATCCCGATCATCCACAGGCCGTCCTTTACATGAAGGATGCCTCGGCACTTGGCAACATTCTCTACGACGAAGAAACGCAGCGTCGCAACGATCGCCTGGCGCAAATCCTGAACCAGCCCGTCAGCAATTTCGAGCTCTCCGTGCGAAGCCGCAATTGCTTAACCAAGATGGGAATCGAGACCATCGGTGACTTGACGCGAACGACCGAGGCGGAACTACTCAGTAGCAAGAATTTCGGCGAAACGAGTCTTTATGAAATTCGCGAGATCCTGTCGAGCAAAGGGTTGGCACTAGGACAATTTGCCAACGAACGCAAATCGAGTGACCCGCCCATCGACACGTCCCACATGTCTCCCGATGAGCAAGCGCTGCTCGATCGACCGATCGCTGAATTGAATCTCTCGGTTCGTGCCCGAAAATGCATGGTTCGCCTCGGAATCAATACCATCGGTGAATTGGTTCGCAAGACCGGCGATGACATGCTCGAGTGCAAGAACTTCGGCGTCACCAGTCTCAACGAGGTTCGTGAAAAACTCGAGGACCTCGGTCTCAAGCTTCGCGGCGACTGAACCGGTCGAAACCACGAAGCTCACCTGTGACCCGATTCGCATTCACCCTGCTTGGTCAGGACCGAGCGTCGCAAGCTCGCCGTGGGGTTTTTTCAACGCCCCACGGGGACGTTCAAACGCCGGCGTTTATGCCGGTCGGGACTCAAGCGACCGTCAAGGGTCTGACGATCGATCAGGTCGGTTCGACCGGGGCCGAGATGATTCTCGCCAACACCTACCACCTCGCGCTCAGGCCGGGGCATGAGACGGTTCGCCGCCTCGGTGGTCTGCACGCCATGATGGGGTGGGATGGCCCGATTCTGACCGACAGTGGCGGTTTCCAAATCTTCAGTCTTGGCGACCTCAATCAAGTCACTGAGCAAGCGGCGACTTTCAAGAGCCATGTCGATGGGGCCATCATTCGATTGACCCCCGAGTTTTCGATCGAGATCCAAGAGGCACTCGGTAGCGATGTCGCAATGGTTCTCGATCACGTCGTGGCGCTGCCCAATTCAAGCGACGTCGTCACAGACGCCGTTGCACGAAGCATTCGCTGGGCCACCCGTTGCCTCAACTCTGCGACACGTGAGGACCAAGCCCGCTTTGCGATCGTGCAAGGTGGTCTCGACGAAACCCTTCGAAAGCAATGCGCTCGCGAGCTCGCGTCTCACGACTTTGAGGGATTCGCCGTTGGTGGACTGAGCGTGGGAGAGGCACCCGAGGAGATGTATCGGATCACGGAGGCCACCTGCCCCGAATTGCCGGCACACAAGCCTCGCTACTTGATGGGTGTGGGCCGCCCCATCGACCTGCTCGAGTCCATCGCGCGGGGAATTGATTTGTTTGACTGCGTGATGCCCACTCGCAATGGACGCAACGCCATGGCCTTCACCTTCAATGGCCCACTGAAGCTGCGAAACGCGGTCCATCGAGAAGATCGGGAACCGATCGAAAGCGGTTGCCCGTGCCTTGCCTGCCGCCATGGCCGCGGATACCTCCGCCACCTGTTTGCCGCAGGTGAAATGCTCGGACCGATTTTGCTCTCGATTCACAATTTGACGTTTTATCAGCGAATACTCGCCGAGGCGCGCGCGGCGATCGCTGAAGATCGATTCGCCGCGTTGCTCCAAAAGTACCGAACGCGCTGGCAGTCCGTTACGATCGACCCGCTTGTCTGACCTGGTATCCGACCGCCGAGGGACGCACGATCGTCGGTCGGGCGTCCGTGAACCGACAAAGCAGTTCGCGGGTCGAGTCCAGATCCTGACAGAACGCGAAGATCGTCGGCCCCCATGAGCTTTGGCCGTACCCTGTCACGCCAGCCTCAGAGAC
>JBGTCJ010000551.1:0-52405 GCA_041748895.1 Pirellulaceae bacterium | reverse complement strand
GGACGGCTTCGACGAGCCCGAGCCGCTCCTCGCGCGGATCGAGTCACTGGCCGCCGAGGCGCCGAACTCCGCCCAATTGCAGTCGAACCTGGGGCCGATGTTATTGCGCGCGGGCCGCGTGTCCGAGGCGCTGGATCAGCTCAAAGCGCTCGAAGCGCGTTGGGACGAACTTGAAGGACAGGAGTTGATGTCTCAAGCGTACCCACTGCTTTTCCTAGCGCTGGCGCAGTCCGCCGCCCAACAGCCAGCCGCCACTCACGAAACGCTCGGGCGGGCATTGACGCTGGTGAACAGCGAGCTCGACGACCCCTCCAGCTTGGCTTGGAATCGAAAGTTGACTCTGGAGCTACTAATCAAAGAGGCGCGGGCGCTTATCACGGATGTAAGTCGAGCACCAACCGGTGCGATTTTCGATAAAAGGTAACCACTGGGCGCCGCGCAACTCGCCGGGCGAAAACCGGTATGTTACCTGCCATGAAAACACTGCAACTACCTGGTACCGACCTCACCGTCTCGCAGCTCTGTTTCGGATGCTGGGGAATCACGAGCGATTTTCACTGGGGTGAGCGCGACGAGAACTTGGCGATTGCCACGATCGAGGCCGCGATCGACGCAGGTGTCCAGTTCTTCGACACTGCCGCAGCATATGGCGATGGGGCGAGCGAGACATTGCTGGGCAAGTTATTCGCCGGGCGCCGTGACAAAGTTGTTCTCGCTTCTAAAGTGCGCGCCGATCGAATGCGGCCCGAGCAGGTGATCGAGAATTGTGAGGAATCGTTGCGGCGTTTGCAGACCGATTATCTCGACCTTTACCAAACGCACTGGACCAGCCCCGATACACCGCTGGAGGAGAGTTGGGGCGCGCTGCTCAGGCTGCAGGAACAAGGCAAGATTCGCCACGCGGGTTGTTGCAATCTCGGCATCCACGATATCCAAAGCGTCGCCTCGATCGGCAAACCGGTCACCAATCAACTTCCCTACAACCTGCTTTGGCGAGCCATCGAGCACGAGATCTTGCCCGCCTGCCGCGAGCAGGGCATCGGCGTGCTGGTCTACAGTCCGTTGATGCATGGTTTGCTGGCGGACAAATACCGCTCGGCGTCTGAGGTTCCCGACGGTCGAGCTCGCTCGCGACACTTCACCACGCAGCGGCCGCTGGCAAGGCATGGGGAGCCTGGTTGCGAATCGGAGACATTCGCGGCGATCGATGCCATTCGTGAGATTTGCAGCCAGCTCCATCGCACAATGGCCGATGTTGCGTTGGCCTGGGTCGCTGGCCAGCCTGGAGTGGACTGTGCGATCGTCGGCGCCAGCTCGCCGGAACAGCTGACCCAGAACCTTGAGACACTCGCGAACCCACTGGAGCAGGAAGTGGTCGAGCGGTTGAATCAGGTCACGCAGTCGCTCAGCGAGACGCTCGGCGCGAACCCCGACATGTGGGACGGCGGGCAAAAGGCGAGGTTCCGTTAGTCGATGACGTCACCGCCAGCCACGGCCGCACCTAGTCGTTGAGGCATTATGGTTTAGGCATTTGCCGGTCGGCCCGTACCAAGCCGCCGACTCAGTTCATAAAACGCTTGGCCACCCCCCAGCGGCCGAGCGTTTTGCAGTGATCGTGTTTGGAGTGACCCCTTTCAGACATCACCGGCTCCCGATGAAGTCGCTCCAAACGTTCGATCAAGCATTCCGTCAAGCGTTCGCGATCGCGGCCCCGCGTCACCCACTGGTCGAGGCAAGGAAGCGACGCTTCGAGAGCAATTCCAGTTCGGCGAAGTCGAATCCTGTCGCATTCTGCGAGCGGGCCAGAACGATGCCGCGAACGATCCCGTCGGGAATCTCAACCGGTGTTTGTCCGGTGCCGGGGCGTTCCAATCCATCGCGGACGCCTGTGGGTTGGATCTGCTGCAGGTCGTAGGTCCCCGCGGCGAGACCTGCAAAGGTGTAGGTCCCGTCGCTCGCCGTGGTGGCCGTCGCGAGCACCGCGCCGGTACCCGGTTGAAGCAGTCGCATGGTCACGCCACCGATCCCCGAATCTTCTGGGTCAAACAGACCGTTGTTGTTCCGATCGAGGAACACGCGACCGGAAATGCTCGCGTCGTTGGGGTCGGGAATCGTCACGACGGTTTGCACCGCTGCGGTATTGGGAAGCGCGTTGCCGCCCTCGCTCGTGGTTGTCGAGACCGTGACCGAATTGGAGAGGGTGCCGGTGAAATCATTGGCGATGGCCGCGATGATCGTGAACTGACTTGTTCCGGCGGGAGCGAGCGAGCCGATCGGGACGTTGACCGTTTGGCCTGTCGCCGTGAGGGCTCCCCCACCGGGCGCGGTACCACTGACAAACGTCAAGCCGGCGGGCAACACATCGATCGCCGTCACGCCCGCAGCCGTCGAGGGTCCGGCATTGCTGACCACGATCGTGTAAGTCAGTTGCTGCCCGGGGCTAGCCGCGGCGGAGTTGACGGTTTTGGTGACTGTGATATCCGCCGTGGGCGTAACGGCCGTCGTGATCTGACTGCTATCGTTCGCGGGGTTGGTGTCTCCTGCCGCCGTGACGGTTGCGGTGTTGACGAGGCTTGTGGTCACATCCGGGTTCACATTCACCGTGATCACGTAGTTCTGAGCGTTGGCGGCACCCACGCCGAGTGTGGGGATCACAAAGGCGACATTGCCGTTGGTGCCCGTGTTGGTGACGGGTGCTCCGTTGAGAGTGATCGACTGCAACGTGACGCCGGGGGGCAACGTGTCCGCAACGTTGACGTTGGTTGCGACACTCGGCCCGCTGTTGGAAATCGCAAGGTTGTAAGTGATCGGCGCGGCACCGGGTACGACGGCTGCGGTTGGCCCCGTCTTGACGATCGCGACATCGACCACGCGCGTCAGAGGCGTGGTGACTTCGGCGATATTACCCGCCGGCAGGTCACCAACACCGCCACCGCTTACTTCAACACGGTTCGTGATGCTCGTTGCGGTGACGGTCGCCCCGATCAGTGCGGTGACTTGCACTGACACCGCGTTGGCTGCGCCGACACCGACCACGGGGATTACAAACCCGAGCAGGCCTGCATCAGGATTGTTGTCGGTGACGTTCTCACCATCCAAAGTGATCGAGGTTGCGGTGACGCCGGCGGGAAGTGTGTCGAGCACATTGACGTTGACGGCGTGGCTCGGACCGTCGTTCTGTACAACGATCGTGTAAACGATGTTACCACCAGGCGTCGCCGATTGACCGGCTGTGAAGTTGTCGTCCTTGGTCACCACCAATTCGATGCGGCGTTCGGGGGTGATCGTCTCGGCATCCTGATCGTTGGCGTCATTGATGTCGACATCGACAATACCGCCGGCATTGATCGGGAGCACCACCGCGGTATTGGTGAGCTGAGTCGCCGCGTCTTGAGCGATGAGGGCATCAAACTTGAACGAAACGCTTTCACCGACTGCGAGTGGAACACCCGTGAAGGTGAGTTCCTGCCCGACGCTCGCGATCGTCACGCCGGTTCCCATCGCATCGAAGCTATCGGCGACCAAGGTCAAGCCCGCGGGCAAGGTGTCGGTCACCGTGAATCCGCGGGCATCGCCGGGACTACCGGCGGTGTTGGTTACCGTGATCTCGAAGGTGATCGGGGCGCCGAAGACTGCCGCCGTGTTGTCGGTCTGAAGCGTCGAAACCGCCTTCAGGACGGCAAGGTCGACCGCGCGGGTGATCGGCGTGTTGACACTGCTGTCGTTATTGTCTGGGTTGCCATCGGTATTGGGCGTGTTGAATATCAGCGCGGGGTTGGTGATCAAATCCGCCGCATCGCGATTGACCGTCACCGTGATCAACACGACCGCTTGTTCGTCAACGGCAAGGTCACCCACCTCGACGGTCAACTCGCCAGTTGCTGAGTTGAAACTACCGCCCGCGACCGCGACGCCATCCAGTGTCGCACCGACAAATGTGACATCGCTGGGGAGGGTATCGACGATCGTGACACCCGTTGCATCGGCCGGACCGCTATTGGTGCCGATGAGTCGATAGACGATGGTATCGCCGGTGCGAATGACCGCTGGCGGCGTTTGCGAAATGGGGGTTCCCGTCGTGGTCTCGGCCGTTTTGACGATACTCAAGTCGGTGACCGGCACGAGAAAGAAACCAAAGTCGATCGTGTCGTTGGTGTTTCCGTCTGCCCCGGGTTCACTGCGGGAAATCAACTGGAAAGTTTCGGTGATGACAAACGCCTGTCCATCGACCGCGCGACCATCGTCGTCGTTATCGACATTGGCATTGGCCCCGGCCGTTTCAGGCGTGGGTAGGCTTGTGCGGAATCCGCTGAGTGGGCCAGCGACATCGAACTGGCTGGCGGGTACGACAGCTGCGTAAAAGCCGGGCTCTAGATCGGCGAACGAATAAATGCCGTTTGCATCGGTCGTCGTGGTGGCGATCGGCGTTTGCGTCAGTGGGTCGACGACATCGGTGAGCGCCTCAAGCCGATAAAGTTCGATGGCCACGTCCGCAATCCCCACCTCGCCGCCGTCGAGGATGCCGTTGTCATTGAGGTCGCGGAAAACCTGATTGCCGATCGTCAGCGGCTCGAACTGCGTCAGGTTCGCGACCACGAGATCAGGCTGAATTGTCTCGACAATGCTGACAAAGACGTCCACGTTGGCCGCCAATTCGACGAATGCCTCGATCGCGCCGACATTGTTAAAATCGGCGCCGGCGCCGCCACCGGTGGTGAACATCGTGAACGGGATCAGCATTTCCACGATCTCAACACTTGAGACCGACGGAATCGTCACGGTTGAGAAATTGGTCGCGTCGCTGTAGACGCGAATCGTAATGTCCGCGCCGGCTTCCCCAGACATCGCCAATACAAATGCTGCGCCGGGATCGACCATTTCCCCGGGCAAGCCGCCGCCCAACGAAACGCCACCTAGTCCGGTAGCATCCAGCGCGATCGTTCCGTCGGCGCCATCGTATTGAATCAACGCCGTTCCACTCGTGCCGATCCCGGCTGACAATCCGAGCAGTTCGAGGGAGGTGACGACACGCACCTCAATGCCGCTGACCCCGGCAGCGAATTCGGCTTGAATGTCGCGAGCACCGCCGATTGCGGACGCGGCCGGATCCGAAGCGCTGATCGTCGGGGTCAAAGAATCGGCCAGAATCAGTTGGTCGGCGGTCGAGTAGTCATCAATCAGCTCGATACGAACGCCGCCATCGTTGACGACCGTCACCGGCACCGCCGCGGGATAAATCAATCCCGCCGGCGCGGTCGAGTTGTCCTGCTCAATGAAATACAGGCCGGGGCTCAGTCCGTCGAAACGGAACTGACCGGGCGCCGGCCCCGCCAGCGCACCGGTCGTGGTTGTCGCCACAAGGGTATCGTCACCGCCGAAGACGCCGTCACCACCGTCGCGGAACAAGCGAACTTCCACCCCGGCCAGAAGGATATCGTCCGCCGTCAAGCCGTCACCGGCCAGATCGATGTGTGCCGTTCCGACAATCGCGCCGATGTCCGAGGCCAACAGCTCGCGTTTGGCTAACCCCTCGATCCGGGGGCGACGATGCGAAGGCCTGCGGCGAGTGGAACGGCTTTTGTTCTTGCGAAGTCGTCGAAGAAGGTTCTTCAGCATCGTGGTGAATCCTTGGCGTTTTCAGAAGCCGATTCGCGATCGCTGCCGATCGGCTGCACACTCGTTGACTATCGGTTCGCTGGCACCGTGCACACAAATCGAACCGGGCGACAGCAGCAGAAATGGGTAATTTGGGGGCACCGGTCGCAGCATGCTTACCAGTTGTACTCCGCACCCAGGTTCAGCCCGTGGACGTAGTAGTCGGTGTCAACAAACTTAAACGCCGGGCGGCTGGCTCCGCCAAAGGGAACGGCCGGGGGTGGGAGGAAATTGGGGTTGATGTCGAGATCGATCTGATCGCCAGGGCGAACCACGTTCGACCAGAAGATCATCGTGTAGCCTGCCTTGAGGCGAAGATGTTGCGTCCACTGGTAGCCGATCGTCGCGCCGAGCTCAGGCAGGATCGTGAATTGATCGCGGCGGTATTGCCCCATGTTGCTTTGTTGGGCCAGCAACCCGCCGTTGTTCGCGGTCCCCACGCCGTCAATCAACGTGTTGCCCTGAATATCAACCGTTTGTCGCGTGTTTCCGATCGCCAACTTCGCTAGCAGATCGATCGACCAGAGGCCCTGACGACGGTTGAAAAGAATACCTAGATCTACACCGTTGAACTGATTTCTCGTGCCGAACCGATCGGCGATTTCGAACCGACCGGCATCGGGCGGAAGTCCCGTCAGGTCTTCTCGCACGGAGACGGACTCGTCCAGTTGGAGATAGCGATATCCAAACAACATGTCCGTGCGACTGTGGAATGTGCCGCAGCCGCAGAACAGCCCGCCACCACACCCGGTATTGCAATTGGTTTGGCGACGAAAGTGGAAGCCGGCCCCCACCAATTCACTGGTCACATCGACGCCGACTCGGCCGGTCAAAACGCCGGGGAAGGAAACCAATTCTGCGTCTTCGGCGCCCGTCAGCACGTTGAAAAACGGGCGTGCCAGCCGTGCGTGGTCGGTCGTGCTAGCCGAGAAAGATTCCGTTTGCTCGCCAAAACCAAAGTACTCGGCCCCAACACCCCAGGTCTGACAGCGGTCGAGCCAGAAACCGAACTGTAATCGGCCGCCGTCCATCCAGTCATCCACGACGTTCTCGTTGCCGAAAAGGATGTCGGTCGTGGTCAATCCGAGCACACCGGTCTGGTTGCGGGCAACATTGCCTTGGCTGCGGGTGACAAGGGGCGGCAATCGCATGCCCCGTGGTGACCATCCCAAGTAGTCGGCCGAAAACCATCCGCTGCGAGGAAAACAGAGTGTCAGACAGGGACGCCAGTAAGCATCCTCACAAGCCCCACCGGCTCCCGCACAGCACGTGATCGAATCGCAGCCCCCATCGCAGCCCCCGCCGCAACCTTCGATCGAGCCACAGCAGCCCATCGAATCGCATGCGGTGGCCGAGCCAAACCCGACGCCATGCGGAACATTCTCGTAAATGATCTGACCATCCAATGCGTCGTAATCGATCGCGTCGGACGGGCCATAAAGAACTTCGGGGGCGGACGGTGTGCCGCCGCGTCGCATCACCGATTGTCCGCTCGAACCACGCCCTCCAGGCATCGGGACCTCGTAGCCCCCGGCACCCAGGTCAACGCGGGCATCGCTCCGCTGAGCCGCATCAAGCTCCGCAGGCCGGAGCGCTTTGGGTTGCGTTACGGGCCGAGGTAGCTCGGCCCCCGACTGAACACGGCGAATCGGACTTTCCGGACCGCTGTATGCGGCCTGCTGCACGCCCTGCTGAGCATCACTGCCCGCGGCTCGCACCGGTTGCCAGCGGGCACGAGCGGCCTGCTCGCCCCTGGGTGCGATGATCGATGAGGGCGGGTTCGTGTGTCCCGTTCGAGAGGAAGGGAGCGTTTGACCGCAAGCAATTCCGGCAACCCAGAGGGTCAAACCAAACACGGGACCGGAGTGCAATAAAAATCGAAGATCCACGTTCGCACACCAATGGCAGGTGAAATGACTTAGGGTGGACGCGAGAAGGACGCGCCCCCGGTCGGTACTCTTCTGTTTCTGCCCCCCGGCTGAACCTTATGGAGCGCCCTGGAAAAGCGGCTCACCACCTGGTTCACGATGTACATCGGACTGACACGGCGGCAAAGTTTGCCAAAACGGATGAAAAATCGGAAAATTCGCTACAACCGTTTCAATCGATAGACTCGTATTGCCATTCGCAAGTTCCCCGGACTTCCCATTCGACCCGAACATCCGTGTCGAGTCGATTTTTCGCCAGCGTCCTGGTACCGAGCGATCCCGTCCGCTCTGGCGGCAGTCGGTGCAATGGTGCCTTCATTGAGTGCGAGCGGAGATCTTTCTACAATCCGGTTCTTCAGATCGTCGTCGTTCAACACTCCCCTCGCTCGGTTTCCCCATCCTACGACGTCAGGGGGGACGCATCACTGACAGGATCGCTTATGGCGTTCATGACCGTACCGGACGAGAAAAATGGCACCAACCGTTTTGAACTCAAGGAAGGCGAAACGGTGATTGGTCGCCATCCCGATTGCGACATCGTGGTGGAGGTTGGGGCGGTCAGCCGTTTTCACGCGAAGGTCATTCTTCGTGGCAACCAGTTCATGTTGGTTGATCAAGGCAGCCGCAATGGGACGTTTCTCAACGGACAGTTGATCGCCGATGAGGAACCGCTTCGGGAGGGCGATCGTGTTCGGATTTGTGAGGTGGAGCTGACGTTCCATGATGACGCCGTTCCCGAGTTCCTCGCCGGGGCGGCAATGACGTTTGACGGCGCCAATTTTGGCGTCACGATGGTCGATGACGAGCCGACCGAGAATCTGCCGATCTCGAAGGTCGAATTTAGAAGCAGCGTGGACGGGTTGAAGATTTCGGCAACGCCCGAGGCGAAACTCGCGGCGTTGATGAAGATCAACTCCAACCTCAGCCACTCGCTCGGATTGGACGATGTACTGCCCAAGGTATTGACGAGCCTCTTCGAGATTTTTCCGCAGGCCGACCGCGGATTTGTGGTCATGAAGGATGCCTCGGGCAACCTCGTCCCGAGGTGGGTCAAAACGCGCCGCACCCGAGACGAGACGCAGAGTGTTCGCATCAGCCGCACGATCATTCGCGAGGCGATGACCAGTGGGACCGCAATCCTCTCGCTCGATGCTTCGAACGATCAACGGTTTGATTCGAGCCAATCGATCGCCGACTTCAGCATCAAGAGCATGATGTGCGCGCCGTTGATCGACGCCGACGGTGTGGCGTTTGGCGCGTTGCAAGTCGATTCGACGGAGGGGCGAGGCCAATTTCGCGAAGAGGATGTCGATTTGCTCGCGGGTGTCGCGGGCCAAGCGGCGATCGTGGTTCGCAACGCGCAGCTTCACGAAAGGGCTTTGCAGCAGCAAGAGGTTGAACAGGACCTCCGCTTGGCAACGGAAGTGCAGGCGGCATTTTTGCCTCAAGTCGCACCCGACATCGGTGGGTACCGGTTGTGCAGTTTTTATCAAGCCGCGCAGTACATCGGCGGTGACTACTTTGATTACATTCCCTTGCCCGGGGGACGCTGGGCAATCGTCGTTGCCGACGTCGTCGGACACGGGGTCGCCGCAGCCATGTTCATGGCCAAGTTATCGGCCGAGACGCGATTTTGCCTCGCGGCCGACCCCGATATCGCCCGCGCCGTGGAACGGCTCAACGACCGAATGAGCGCCCTGCATATCGAACGATTCGTGACTTTTTTGTTGATGGTGATCGACCCGAATCAAGATCAGGTACAGATTGTCAACGCCGGGCATATGGCGCCGGTCGTTTGGGCGAAGCACGATTTGTCGATCTTCGAACCTGGCGAGGAAGAGTCGGGCCTCCCGATCGCGATCGACGGCGGAATGAGCTACGAATCGGTCGGTGTCGACATGCGGACCGGGGACGTCGCGGTACTTTATACCGACGGAATCAACGAAGCGATGAATGCGGCTGACGAACAGTTCTCGATCCAGCGGATCAGGGAGATCGTCGCCAAAGGCGGCGGTGCTGAGGTGATCATGAATCGGATCGTTGAGGAGGTTCGCGATTTCGTCGGCGAGGGGCCGCAAGATGATGACATGTGCATCGTTGTGATCGAACGAACGCTCAACGCGGTGGAACCGGTCGGCGACAGCGTCGACACCGTTGATCTTCAGGCGACGCCCGCGTGAGTTACCTGCAGGAGTTGACGCTACGACTAGCGTACGGCGCCAGCCAATTGGACGAGGACACTCGCCTTCGGCATCGCTCTTGGCTGTGGGCCAAGCAGCGCGATGATGGCGGATTCGCCGGCCGCGAGGGTGCGAGCGACCCCTATTACACCGCTTTCGGTCTTCGGGGCCTTTTGCTTGTCGATGGAATCGATGATTCGATCGCCCAGCGCGCCGCGACCTACCTCCGTAGCCAAGTCGGTGGGCGGCTGGGGATCATCGACTTGATCTCACTCGTGATGGCCGCTTCGATCCTCGAATTGACCCGCGGCGTTGAGACGTTTCCAGTCGACGACCGTCTACGCGACGATTTTGCGTCCACACTCGAGACGTTGCGAAGCAGCGATGGCGGTTACGCCAAAACACCCGATGGAGCGGCCGGAAGCACGTACCAAACCTTCTTGAATTTGCTTTGCTACGAGTTGATCGATCGTGCGCCACCGCAGCCCGAGCGGATCCTCGCTTTTCTCGATTCGCAGCGACAGTCCGACGGTGGATTCCGAGAGATCCGCGTTGCCAAACGGGCGGGTGTCAATCCGACGGCTGCCGGCATCGGTACGCTCAAGACGCTCGGTTGCCTCGACGCGGCGCGAGAAATCTCGACCGCCGAGTTTCTCCAGGAGATGCAAACCGATGAGGGTGGATTGGCGGCAAATGATCGAATTCCGATGGCCGATCTGCTCAGTAGCTTTACCGGTCTGTTGACACTCGCCGACCTTGACGCCCACGCGGGCGTCCACATCGGACGTTTGAAGCGATACGCTCGTCAGATGGAACATCGCGGCGTGGGGGCCGGGACGGCCGGGGGAACATCCGATCGGTCCGATCGTGGCGGCTTCTCAGGGTTCGCGTACGATCAAGAGACGGACGTCGAGTACACGTTCTACGGCCTCGGCTTGCTGGCGCTTTGCGAAACGCTCGAGGGCGACGCGGAATCAATCGAGATGGGGGGCACCGCTAAGTGAAGACCGACGATCCGAATGACGAGATGAATCGGGGCGGCGGCTCCGAGGTTGGCCTCTCGGTACGGGCACTCGAAAAATCTTATTCGCTTGGGGGCCAGCCGCTGAGTGTACTCAGCGATCTTTCGCTCGAGATGCGGCCCGGCGATTCACTTGCGATCGTTGGGCCCAGCGGGAGCGGCAAGAGCACGCTGCTGCAGATCCTGGGAACGCTCGATCGCCCCGATTCGGGCACTGTCCGCATCGCGGGCACCAACCCATTTGAGCTCGGGGAGAACGAACTGGCCGCCTTCCGAAACCGACACATCGGGTTCATTTTTCAGGACCACCATCTGTTACCGCAGCTGAGCGTCTTAGAAAATGTGCTGATCCCTGCGTTGGCGACGCGCTCGGCCACGGCCGCGGATCGTGATCGAGCGGTCGAGTTGATTGAACGCGTCGGGTTGTCCTCCAGGGCGAATCACCTTCCCGGTGAGTTATCGGGGGGCGAACGCGAACGCGTCGCCATCGCCCGGTCACTGCTTTGCAAACCGGACTTGATGCTTGCCGACGAACCGACGGGTAACCTTGACCGTCATACGGCCGAGACGATCACGCGGTTGCTGTTGGAACTTCAACAGCAAGCCGATGCGATGTTGGTCGTCGTCACGCACAGCCAATCGCTTGCCGAGGCCATGTCGAGGCAAGTCGAGTTAGCGGACGGAAAACTGGTCTAGGATCGAGCGTTGATTGCTCGCCAGCCGTGTGTTGACGCTAGCGAGTGGGTGGGTCGGCGAGCTGGTCCAAGTAATCGCATACCAAGGCCGCCATCGATCCCACGCCGGCCTTGAGACACGTTTCGTCGATATCGAAGTCCGCCGTATGGACACTCGCCACGATCCCCTGCTCGACGTTGGCGACGCCGAGCTTGTAGTAGAACCCCGGGACAACTTCGGAGAAGTAAGAGAAATCCTCGCCACCCATCCCCGCCATCGTTTGCACCACCTTCTGTGGTCCGAAAATTCTCTCGAGCGTTTCGACCGAGCTGTCGGTCAGGGCGTCGTCGTTGAAGATTGAAGGGTACCCCTTTCGATAGTTCAACTCGTAACTCGCACCATGCGCCTCCGTCACGCCACACAGCACGCGGTGCATCATTTCCACGACCGAGTCACGAACGTCGTTGCTAAAGGATCGTACCGTTCCCGACATTTCCACACGATCGGCGAGTATGTTCTCACGCGTGCCGCCTTGGATCATGCCAACCGTAATGACCAGAGGATCGAGGGTGTTGGTTTGTCGACTCCGAATCGTCTGCAAGGCTTGAATCGCCTGGGCCGCCACGGCAATCGCATCGACGCCCTTGTGCGGCGCCGATCCGTGGGCAAGCTTCCCTTTGATGATGATCTGGAATCGATCGCTGGTGGCACTCGCGGCCTGGCGGCAGTAGCCGATCCGGCCGGCCTCCAGCGGCGCGTCGACACCTCTGTCAGGACCGTCGGCGGCCGCGGCAATGGGGGTGCTGTGGAGCCCAAAGATCGCCAAGGGGCGCGGATTTTCCAGCACGCCTTGGGCGACCATCAATTTCGCCCCCCAATCATCCGGATAAGTTGCTGGCATCGCTTCCTCTGCCGGCTGGAAAATGAACTTTACCGTCCCCGCGACCCGGTCGCGATGTTGCGAAAGCAGTTCGGCGACGCCAAGCGCGCAGGTCATGTGGACGTCGTGTCCGCAGGCGTGCATCACGCCAGCCTTTTCCGAACGATACTCCTTGTCACCCAGCTCCGTGATCGGGAGCGCGTCCATGTCGGCGCGGACCGCGACGCAGCCGGCCGCGCCCGACGCACCTGTGCCTTCCAGAAGTGCAACCACGCCATGGCCGGCAACACCCGTTTGAACCTTCAAACCGAGATCGCGGAGTCGCAGCGCCACATACCGACCCGTCCTCTCCTCTTGGTTAGAAAGTTCCGGGTGCCGATGCAAATCGCGGCGAGTTTGAATGAGCTTCGGATACAGTTTCTCGATCGCCCCCTGGAAAATGGCGTCGCGCTCGCCGGGACGGCTTGCGCTAGACGCGGGCGCGTCCGCAATCGCCGACGCATGGCCCACAGCTGCTCCTGCCAAAAGGAGCGGGAATATCCACCTACCGCGGATCTTCATTCTGTTCACATCGTTGTGGTGTGCGAGAGCGATTTTTTCCCGAGCCTAGCGTGAACGGGTAGAAACAGCATACTGGAGAAGCTGGGAGAATCGATCACTTGTCGTGGTGATTGCCCAAATTCTACGCTGCCGTGCCCGCTGGTCGCCTTGCAGTCTGTGAAAGGGTCGCCGCGCAGAGACGGCTGGTGAGATCTGCCGTTTTTGTCAGAATGAGTCCTCGATCACCGACCACGCGGGTTTCCCTTCGACTTGGAGTTCTCACCGATGGCGGGGTGGGTCGAAGGACTCACCCTATTGTCTGAAACGAGATGAATCGCATCACATCGTCGCTCGAAGCGATCCGCGCCGATGACCTTCATTCGAGCGAAGAGCAGTTCCGCCGGTCTCATCCGGTTTTTTGGGCAGCGACCCTGTACGGCCCGTTTCTGCTCACGGCGTTGCTTTTAACGCTGTTGACGATTTACACGGGCTGGGCGTTCACCTTTCGTGTGGTCACGTCCGTCGCGGTGGCACTTTTGGTGCTTGGGCGGTTCATCATCCTTTCGGGCACCAGTGGAGAATTCTCTGACACCAATGGCGCGCTCGCCTCGGAGCATCTCTACGCGATCGTCTGCTACCTCGACGTCATGGCGGCGATCGTGCTAGCGTTCCACATCGGATTCCTGTTCCGGCTTCCGATTGTCGGTACGCGTATCGCGGCATTGGTGACCGACGGGCACTTTGTACTCGATGCACACCCCTGGATACGCAAGGCGACATTCTTCGGATTGATCGCCTTCGTCGGATTCCCCCTGGCAGCGACGGGGAGTGTCGGAGGTTCGATTTTTGGCCGCCTCCTTGGCATGAGTCGGTTTGCGACTTTCTGTGGCATTCTGATTGGCGCCCTACTGGGCAACACGATCATGTTCTACTTTTCGGACCTGCTGGGGGAATGGATCGACAAGGACAATCCGTGGATCAAGTTTGGGGGACTCGGGCTGATTCTCGTATTGGTAGTCATTCTCGAGCGCCGCTATCGTCAACTTCGCGATCGCTTTGCCGACGAAACCCAAAAAGTGCGTCCGTTGCCGGCGGTCGAGAAAGGCACTTCGATGCCAGGGGGCGATCATCGACCGCCAACCGATCCGCAGGATATTCAGTCGCAGGATATCGCGCGGAATGATAACGGTGAGCAAGCCACCGTGCCGCAGTCTCGCCCAATGTCTAGTTCGCACTTCGAATGATCGGGTTGCTGAGTGTCCCCACGCCATCGATCGTGATGTGAACGACGTCGCCCGGCTCAAGCGTGAATTCGCTGGTGGGAACGATTCCCGTTCCGGTCATCAGGAACGCGCCATCGGGAAATACGTTTTCTCTCGATAGCCACTGGACCAGATCATCGAACGGCCTGGCCATCTCCGCGGCGGTGGTTTGACCCGAAAAGACCACGTCGCCACCGCGCACGATTTGCAGATCGATGCCGATCGCTTCCACCGGGGGAAGGGGGTCTAGCAGCGCGATCCAAGGCCCCAGACCCGCGCATGCGTCGTAGCATTTCGCCTGCGGGAGGTAGAGCGGGTTATCGCCCTCGATATCTCGGGAGCTCATGTCATTGCCGACGGTCAAGCCGACGATCTTCATTTTAGGACTGAGAACGAGAGTCACCTCCGGTTCAGGCACGTTCCAGTTTGCGTCGCTGCGAATCCTCAGCGGCTGCTGGTGCCCGCGAACACGGCTGGGGGTGGCCTTGAAGAAAATCTCGGGACGCTCCGCCGTGTAGACACGGTCATAACAAGACGCCGCGGCCTCGGACTCTTCCATCCTTGCCGTTTGGCTTCGCTTGTAGGTCACGCCTGCGGCCCAAACCTCCTGGTGATCGATCGGGGGGAGCCACGAAACATTTCCGTGGCCGATCGCATCACCTTTGGGCAGCGACTCGGCCGCCGCGGCCGGATTGTCAGCGGCCAGGAGATCGGCCAGGGATGTGAACCCACCCGCCCTTAAGTCCAGCGGCGTGACGATCGATTCACCAACGATGCCGATGCAATTGGCACCCAACACGGAAAACTTTGCGATTTTCATGGCGTCCATCCGGTTGCGAAGCAGGAAAGCGGTCAACGGCTGCGGTCACTGGCCTGCGGCGCCGCTTCTCCGCGATCCCCCCGTTGGGCGGCAGCGAAATGAAGGTTGACGTCGTGTTGGCAGTTAAGCCGGCGCGGCCTAACATGTTCCCTTTTGCGGTTCCCCCACGCAATGGACCCCCATGCCCAATTCGCTGCTGCCGCTTGATCGCCTGATGAAGACGCTGATTGAGCGTGTCGCGACGCGCCCGGCGAACTCTTACACCACCAAATTGATTGAAGGTGGACCCGAGAAGATTGGCGGGAAAATTCTTGAGGAAGCGAGCGAGCTGATTGAGGCGTCGGAAGAAGCTGGAGACATTGGTCGCGATCACTTCGTTTACGAAGCCGGCGATCTGATCTACCACACCTTGGTACTGCTCGCCTGGCGGGGCGTGACGCTCGACGAGGTCGCCGCCGAACTGGCGCGTCGCGAGGGCACCTCGGGCTTGATCGAAAAAGCCGGTAGGGTTAGCTCTCCCGATCGCGTCGATCGCCCGCGGGTCGATCGCCCCACGACGCCCTGAATCGTCCGCATTCCACCCACGCCGCCGACGTTCAATTTGGCGGTCATTGACCCATTCATCCCAGTTGGCCGAACCGAAAATGCCTGAGCCGTCGCGACACCTCCGAATCGGACTTCCGAGTAAGGGTCGACTCAGCGAATTGGCTGGTGAATTGTTGCTTCAGGCTGGCCTTAAGTTTCGCCGTCAGGACCGAGCCCTGTTCGCGAAGGTCAGCGGGCTACCGATCGAGTTGACATTCTTGCGGACCGACGACATTCCCACGCTTTGTGCTGAGGGCGCAATCGATATGGGAATTACCGGGAGCGACCTGCTGGAAGAGTCAGGGGCAGAGGTCGATGTGCGAATGAAACTCGGCGTGGGACAATGTCGTTTGGCGATCTGCGTTCCCGATGATGCCCCCTATCGGTCGGCAGCCGAACTGGGCGGGCTGCGGATCGCAACGAGTTTTCCGGCTATCACCCAACGTCACCTAGCGGGAAATGGCGCCAGCGTTCATCTGGTTTCACTATCCGGATCGGTCGAGGTGATGATCCAACTCGGTGTGGCCGATGCGATCGTCGATCTGGTTGAGACCGGTAGCACGCTGGCGGCCAATCGCTTGCGGATCCTCGAAGAAATCGGCAATTTTGAAACGGTTCTGATCCAAAACCGTTCTGGATTGGCGATGGACATGGCCGATCGCGTGGTCCGCCGCCTCGAGGGCGTCGTGATCGCTCGCGACTATTCGCTGCTCGAATACAACATCCCGCACGCGGCGCTGGCCGAAGCCGAAAAGCTGACGCCGGGATTCAACTCGCCGACCGTTTCGGCGTTGGAGGACCCGCGACTTCGCGCCGTTCGCGTGATGGTTCGCCGCAAGGATGTGATCAGTGTGATGGAACGACTCGAATCCCTCGGTGCAACCGCCATTCTCGAAATGCCGATCATGAACTGTCGTCTCTAAAGCATCTCATCGTCCCGCGGAGAAGATTGACCGATGAACCACGAAAGCGTTCCGATCGAAATCGACGTGAGTTCAGTCAATGGTTTGGTGCTCAGCGGGGAAGATTTTTTGTTCCTCGATGTTCGTGAACCCGACGAGTACTCGGTGGCTTCGATCGGCGGCACGACACTCATTCCGCTTGCGGAACTCGGCACTCGCCTTAGTCAGCTCGAGCCCTATCGCGACAAGCGGATTGTGGTTCATTGCCATCACGGCATGCGCAGCCATCGGGCGGCAGTGGGGCTACGTGAGCACGGGTTTTCCAAAGCACAAAGCATGGCCGGCGGGATCGACCAGTGGAGTCTCCTGATCAACCCTCAGGTCCCACGATATTGACCACGATTGGGGTTGCCGTGTGGCAAACAAATCACCGACCATGCCGACGGTCAATCGTGTCGGGTCGCCCGACGGTTCTCGCGTGCATCCAGTCGTCCGCATGATGCGGACGTTTTGTCGAGATGGTTGACCATTGACCAACACTTCATCCGGCGTCCATGGAGGGACGAACGTGGGAAGAGCGCTCGACTTTGAACTCGCGTCGCCAGTGGCTAGCAGAAGATTTGGCTTCGTGCGGCCGGCGCTTTTTGTCTTGACCGCGATCCTCGTGGGAGGGTCGGCGAAGGCAGATGGAGACGCGGTTCTGATCGAGTTCACCTCCGCGTTCTGCGGTCCTTGCCGAGCAATGCAACCGGTGCTCGACGAACTCGCGCGTTCGGGTGTCGCCCTTCGCAGCGTGGATGTCAATCGAGAACCGACCATCGCTCGCCGGTATGGCGTCGAGCACACACCGACATTCGTGGTGGTCTCGGGCGGCAAGGAGCTCACGCGGCTTGTCGGAATCCAAACGGTCGAGCAATTGCGGCAGGCGATTTCCACGGATCGAAATGGGCCCTGGTTTCCGACGACCAGCCAAGTCGCGGTCGGTAGCACGCCGGCCCACGATGGTGTCGGAAACGCAGCGATCGACTCGCCGCCCAACACGCGTCTGGCGCCACTGCCCTCCTCGTTGGTGGCCCCGGCCGTCCAGCCGCCACGTGGTGCTCAGCCGATGCCACGCAGCGAAGTCATGCCGAGCGTCTCGCTTGCCGACGCGATCCAGCGTGCGGAGGCCGCCACCGTACGACTTCGCGTTCATGACGGTCAGGGACATGGTGTCGGCACTGGTACCATTATCGACACGCACGGCGAGGAAGCCCTTGTGCTGACGTGTGGCCATCTGTTTCGTGACACCAAAGGCCAGGGCCGCATTGAGGTCGATTTATTTGTCGGCGGAGAACCGAGAACGATCGAAGGCCAATTGATCGACTACGATGCCGATGATCGGGACATCGCGTTGGTTGCCATTCGGCCTGGATTTCAGGTCGCTCCGGTTCGCATCGCCAACCCGGCGCGATTGCCATCCGTCGGCGATACCGCGTTCAGCTTCGGTTGCGATCGCGGCGACAATCCCTCGCGTCGAGACACGCGGGTCACGGGGATCAACAAATACAACCAGCATAAACGCGCTTCGAATCTCGAGATTGCCGGAGCGCCGATTGACGGACGCAGCGGCGGTGGTCTTTTTGACGCAGACGGCCGACTTGTCGGTGTCTGTAACGCAGCGGATTACGAGGGCGATATCGGGATCTACGCCGGACCGGGTGCGATCCAGTGGCAATTGGAGCGACTGCAGCTGCAGCGACTCTATCTGGACCATTCGCCGCCTGCCGACGGTTCACCGAACAACGAATCGGTCGCGAATGCCAGCACGTCCGCAATCGCACCGAATCACTCATCGACCGCAGCTGCGGGAGTCGAACGCCTCGCAAGTTTGCAGGGTGGTCGCTTGTCGCCCGCGATCAACCATCAAGATGCCGAGGTGATCGTGATCATTCGTGATCGGGGGAATCCGGCGACAGGTTCGCGGGTCGTGACGTTGACGCAGCCGTCGGAAGATCTGCTACGCATCATCGAAAGCCAGGCGGCACGCTAGACTCACCGTCGCACGCGCGGCACGTGGATCCCACGCCGGCTTCGTTGCCTTTTGCGGCAGAGTGGTTTAAAAGTGGTCCAGTCCGCGGTGACCGCCGGGCGTGAATTGCGTGCTTGATCCACGGAAAAGCAGGGGAAGTCGTTTCGCGGTGGCACGAGGGTTCGCGACTCGGCGCGGACGAAATAGCACCGGGATAGCTAATCCAATCTTTCCCCCCATTTGACAACCTGACGATGAACGCTCGGGCTGACAGTTCAGTTGCCACCAACCGATTCGCGCAGGCGGGTCGTCGCTTGGCCACCGCCGCGGGCCCCCTGGTCGCCTTGTTTGTCGTAATCCTGTTCTTCGCTTTCGCGGATTGGGCACAGGGGGGCGTCGGGAATTTCTGGAGCATCGGATCGGCGCGGCTCGTGGGCGTCCAGAGTGTGAAGATCGCGATCGCGGCGCTGGGGATGACGATGATCATCATCGCCGGTGGGATCGACCTTTCCGTCGGCACCGCCGCAGCTCTGGCGGGATGTGTCGCGGCGTACGCGCTGCAGCGTCACCTTGGAATCGTTACGGCGATCGGATGTGCGGTCGCTTCCGGCGCGCTTTGCGGGTTCATCAACGGTGCGTTGATCAGTTTTTTGCGTCTGGTGCCGTTCATCATCACACTCGGCACGATGACCGTCTTTCTCGGTATCGGAAAGACGATCGCTGAAGACGGAGGGACGATCCGTCCACCGAGCGGGTCCATTCCGTCGTGGATTGACGCGATGGTGACGCAGTTCCCAGACCCCCTGTGGATCGCCTGGCCGATGCTGCCCAATTTCGGCTGGGGCGTTTGGTTGGTCGTCGCGCTCGCCATCGCCGTCTCGGCGCTACTGTACCGCACGGTATTTGGCAGGTACGTCTTCGCGATCGGTTCCAACGAACAGACGGCGCGACTTTGTGGCGTTCCCGTGACACGAATGAAACTCGTGATTTACACGCTTGCCGGAGCTTTCGTGGGGCTGGCGGGTGTCGTCGATTTGGCGCGCTTAGGCAAAGGCGACGCGACCGCCGGTTTGGGGTTGGAATTGCAGATCATCGCGGCCGTCGTGATCGGTGGCGGTTCTCTTGGCGGCGGTCGCGGGTCCGTTGTGGGAACGCTTTGCGGCGTCTTGATCATTGGCGTGATCAATCAGGGAAGCACCGCACTGGGGCTGGAGAATCAAGTCGAAAACATCCTGTTGGGCGTGATCATCATCGCCGCCGTATTCGTCGACCGTCTCCGCCAAGGCATCAGGCCAGCAACGCCTTGACGACATTCCCGTGGACATCGGTCAAACGGAAATCACGTCCTTGGAATCGATAGGTCAACCGAGTGTGATCGATTCCGAACAGGTGCAGGACGGTGGCGTGTAGGTCGTGGACATGCACCTCATCGCGGACGACGCCCCAACCTACCTCATCGGTCTCACCGATCACTTGGCCGCCCTTCACGCCGCCACCGGCCATCCAGAGGCTGAAGGAAAATGGGTGGTGGTCTCGCCCAGTGACCTTTGCGCTGCCCGATCGGTTTTCACCCAGCGGCGTGCGGCCGAATTCAGATCCACAGATCACGAGCGTCTCATCCAGCAAACCGCGCTGCTTCAGATCTTTCAATAGCGCCGCGATCGGTTGGTCAGCCATCAAGCAGTTGTGTTTGAGCTGAGGCTCCAGCGAACTGTGGTGATCCCATGAGGCGTGAATCACGTTCACGACTCGCACTCCACGCTCGACCATCCGACGCGCCATCAGGCAATTGCGCGCGAAAGGACCGAACAGTCCGGTACCACCCAGGTTGCTCGCGATCTTGGGCTCCTCGCGTTCAATTCCATAGAGGTCGAGGGTCGCTTGCGATTCGCTCGAGAGATCAACCAAATCCGGCGCCGCCGTTTGCATTCGAAATGCCAACTCGTAGGCACTGATTCGGCTGGCCAGTTCGGGGTCACCAACGGCCTCGAGCCGCTTTTGATTGAGGTCATTGACCGCCGAAATGGTGGCGCGTTGGAGTGTGCGATTGATACCGCGCGGATTGGCGAGATTCTGAACCGCGTCCTCTCCGTTGCCAAAGATCACCCCCGAATAAACGGACGGCAGAAAGCCGCTCGACCAACTTGCCGAGCCACCCGGCACGCCGCGTCCGACGGTTACCATCGTGACGAACGCGGGAAGGTTCTCGGACTCACTTCCGAGCCCGTAGCAGAGCCACGAACCGATACTGGGACGGCCCGCGAGGGCTGATCCGCAGTTCATCAACAATTGGCCTGGAACGTGGTTGAATTGGTCGCTCCGCATCGAACGGACCAAAGCAATGTCATCGGCGCAGGTCGACAAGTGCGGCAGCAAATCGGAAAGGTCCATCCCGCACTGGCCGTACTTCTGAAACGTCCGCGAGGTTCCCATTAGCCTTGCACTCTCCTTCTGCAAGAAAGCGAACTGGACGTTCTTCCAGAGTTCCTCGGGCAACGGCTGACCGTCAAGCTTGTTCAAGATGGGCTTTGGATCGTACAGATCCATCTGGCTCGGACCGCCTTCCAAATAGATGTAGATCAGGTTTTTGGCGCGAGGTGCGAAGTGCGACACACGAGGTGCCAGCGGGTTCACGATCGCGGGCGCAGCGCCTTGCTCCGCAAGCTGCTGCTGGGTTGACGATGACTCAACCGCCGAAGCCCCATCGCGGCCCAACAGTCCGGCCAGCGCCACGGTACCCGCACCGTGCAACCCATGCATGATGAACTGGCGACGGGCTTGTTGTCGTTCGAATTCCGAAGCAAACATCAGGCGTCACTCGCGAGTAATGAATTCGTGCAAGTTAATCAGTGTTCGGGCCACAATCAGGCGAGCTGCCTGATCCCGCGGATCGATGCCCTCTAGGCGTTGGCCGATCAAGGCATCCACTTCGACATCGTCGAGGTCCGCAAACTGGTCACGCTGCGTGAGGTAAAGTTCGACCAGTCGGTCGAGCTCGTGATCATCCGGTTCACGGGCCAAACAATGCCGAAATCCGTCAGCGATCCAGTACCGGGGGCGCTCCGTGCCCGCTGCGGACAAACGCCGGGCGAGGTGCTGGGCGCACTCGTGAAAAACGGGATCATTGAGAAGGGTTAACGCCTGCAGAGGAGAATTGCTGCGCTCTCGCGCGGTACAGGAGACCGAAGTGTCCGGCGCGTCGAACGTCACCAACATGGAATACAACGTGTTGCGACGCAGAAGGACGTAGAGTCCTCGTCGATACTTTTCGGCCCCGGGACTAACCGGCCAATCCTTATTGCGGCTGTAACTCGTCACCCTGAGATCCATCGGAGGCCGAATGCTCGGTCCACCAATGGCCGTATTGAGCAACCCGGATACGGCCAACGCCGCGTCACGAACCACTTCAGCTTCGAGTCGCGGTCGCGACTGTCGAGCCAGCAACACGTTGTGGGCATCGATCTGACGAAGTTCCGGCCGCACCCGTGACGCCTGCCGGTACGTCGCCGATTGAACGATCAACCGAACCATCGCCTTGCGGCTCCACTGCTGGTCGACCATCCGCAGCGCTAACCAATCCAGAAGTTCCGGATGTGAGGGAGGATCTCCCGTGGTACCGAAATTCTCTGGTGTGTTGACCAAACCACGACCGAACAACTGTTTCCAGAGGTGGTTAACCGTGACGCGGTGGGTCAATGGATTCTCCGGGTCTATCAGCCAATTGGCCAAATCGAGCCGGTCCGGCTGATCCCCGCGCGTGCGCAGTGAGTGAAAAACCGCTGGCGTGGCCGGAGTCACCTCTTTGCCGGGGTTGCGAAAATCACCCCGCGGATGAACTCGTGTGACGCGACGCTTGGACGCCGCGAGCTCGCCGATCGTTGGGGCCTTCAGACTCGGCGGTTCCGTCTTGGGATCCCCTTTCCCCGGTTCCGCAGACGGCTTCCCAGGGTCTCCAGACGGCGTGGCAACCTTTGCCGTCGTCGAAACCAACGTTTGGGAATCGGGCAACGGCAGATTGACGTCTTCGACATTGTTGAAGAACGCGTAGAGCCCGTAGAACTCGTCGATACTGATGGGATCGTATTTGTGCGAATGACACTCGGCACATCCCACGGTCAATCCCAACCAAACCGTTCCGGTCGTGCTGACATAGTTCACCGTTCGGTTGACGCGATCCTCTTCACGATCGGCGCCGGCCTCAGTATTTTTCATCACGTTGCGGTGAAACCCGGTGGCAATCTTTTGCTCCAACGTCGCGTCCGGTAACAGGTCGCCCGCCAGCTGCTCGACGGTGAACTCGTCTATCGGTTGGTCGCGATTGATTGAACCGATCACCCAGTCGCGATAGACATAGGCGTCCGGCCGTAAAGGGTCGCCAAGATAGCCGTCGCTGTCCGCGTATCGGGCCAAGTCGAGCCAGTGTTTGCCCAGGCGCTCACCCAATTGCGGCGAAGCGAGCATCCGATCAACGAGCCGATCGTAGGCACCGGGGCGGCGATCGGCGAGGTATTGGTCGACCTCTTCAATCGTCGGTGGCAACCCCCGAAGGTCGAACGAGAGGCGTCGAATCAATGTCACTCGGTCTGCTTCTGGCGACGGTGCGATATCGCGGCGTTCCAGCTCGGCAAGCACAAATCGGTCGATCTCGTTGCGCGGCCAGGCAGCGTCACGAACCTCAGGCGGGTCGACCAATCGAGGTGGGACTAATGCCCAATGCTCCTCGTACTTCGCCCCCTGCTCGATCCAACGGCGCAACGTTTCGATCTCCTGCTGTGTGAGACCTCGCTCGGTCTCCGCCGGTGGCATTCGGACCGACACGTCGTCGCTGGTGATCCGCGCTATCAGCTCACTGCTGTCAGGATCGCCCGCGACAATCGCAGCGTGAAATGCGTCCACCTCATCGTCACTCGCGGGCTCACCGTCATCCCCCAAGGCGTCAGCGACGAAGCGGTCTAAGCGAAGGTCCGACACGCGACTCGACTCGTCCGGCCCGTGGCACGTGAAGCAGTTCCGCGATAGGATCGGCAGCACTTGGCGGACGTAATCAACACCCGGTTCGGCGGCCGTAGCTCGGGAACCGTCACTCAAGCGATCCCCGGCCAGCGCCAAGAAGTGAAACCAAACTGCCATTACAAGTGCGTGACGGATCATTCTTTCCCAATCCTGCGACATGTCACGTGAAGCTGACGGTCACGCCGCAGTGTAACAGATTCGTTGCCTCGTGTCGCAGAAATCGTCGGGCTCGTCGGACTTGACATTCTGCGCCACTGCAAGCAGAATCCGTGCCGGCTGCTCAGTCGACGACTGGGCAGTTCAAATCGCAATCGATGGCGATGGAGTTCGCCTCTAACCGCCGAGCCTCGCTGTGGGCCCGTGCTGATAACTCCTACCCAAGTGGGGTAGAAGTGCGATCGTAACGCTCTCCCCAACGTTTTCGTTGCTTCCGGAGAGATGTTGATGTACCCGATGAAGCTGCTTGCACGGGAGCAGCTCGCTGTTTTCCGGTTCGTCCTGCGTTGGTCGCTCCTGGCGACACCGCTGGGGATTGTGGTCGGTTCGGCGTGCGCGTTCTTTCTCTGGTCGCTGGATCAAGCGACCGCGGCGCGATTTCGATACCCCGATTTGCTCTACCTGCTTCCGGCGGCGGGCATCGTCATCGGCGCGATTTACGCTGCGTACGGGACGTCGGTCGACGCGGGAAACAACCTGATCGTCGATCAGATTCATGAACCCGGCGGAGGCGGAGTACCGCTGAGAATGGCGCCGCTGATTCTCGTCGCGACCGTTCTCACGCACCTCTTCGGCGGGTCCGCGGGGCGAGAAGGGACCGCGGTTCAGATGGGCGGCAGTCTGGCCAGTTCGCTTGCGCGATGGCTGCCAAACTTAAGTCGGGGTGACGTCCGAATCTTTTTGATGGCGGGAGTGGCCGCCGGATTTGGCGGTGTGTTTGGGACGCCGGTTGCAGGTGCGATCTTTGCGTTGGAAGTAGTCACGATCGGGCGAATGAACGTTTCCGCGCTGCTCCCGTGCTTGCTCGCCGGGCTGATCGCCGACAAGACCTGCGCCGCATGGGGAATCGGTCACCTTCAATATCACGTCGAAAGCTTGCTGCCCGTCGACGGTCAGACCGGGGTGGACCCTGTGGATCGATGGCTGATGGCAAAGGTCATGATCGCTGCGATCGCATTTGGAGCGGTAAGCTTCTGCTTTGCTGAAGCGGTTCACGGACTGCAAGCGCTGTTTCGACGCTGGGTCGCGTGGTCCTTCCTGCGGCCGGCAATTGGCGGGATTCTGGTCATCGTTCTGGTTGGTATTTTTGGCACCCGTGACTACCTCGGGCTCGGCGTGACGTCGCCGAACCCTCATAGCGTCACCATCCTTAGCAGTTTCCAGGCCGGCGGTGCCGACCCGTGGAGTTGGTTGCTGAAAATCCTCTTCACGGCCGTGACGATTGGAAGCGGCTTCAAGGGTGGTGAGGTGACTCCGTTGTTCTTCGTCGGTGCAACGATGGGGAACACGCTCGCCGTATGGCTCGGGGCACCCGTGGATCTCTTCGCGGCCCTGGGTCTGATCGCCGTCTTTGCGGCCGCGACCAACACCCCGATAGCATGCACGGTGATGGGGATTGAGTTGTTTGGAGGCGAATTCACGGTTCACTACGCGATGGCTTGCTCGATCGCCTACCTGATGAGCGGGTCATCGGGAATCTACCTCTCGCAGCGTATCGCCCATCGCAAAGGCGACAGCGCGGAAGTGAGCGGGATCGAAACCCTGAGAACGCTTCGCGAGTCGCGACGAGCGGCGCCGCCGAGTGGCGTCGAATCGTCCGAAGATCATTCGGCAACCAAGTGACGCGAACGTGTCATCACGCTCCCTCCGGGACAGTCGAGCGCCAGCGTGCTCAATCGCTTCCGCGCTGGGTCGCCTTGGTCAATTTGGGTTGCGGGCGGCTCCGATACTGCTCGACATCGCGAATCAGCAGGCGGACTGCCCTGTTCAACGCCCGATCGGTTCCGGTGGCCATCTCACCGGGGTGCGGCCAAACCTCGACGTGTGGTTTCGCGCCGTTCAATTCCATGTCCTCTCCGGTTTCGATCGAGAACCAACCTCGGAAGGGCTGACGTAGCGTCCCCAAATCGAGCACCGATGCCGAACCCGTGCTGATCACGCCGCCGGCGGTTTGCACCCCGACCAGTTTGCCGCGACCGAGCACTCGAATGGCATGACTAAATATCTCGGCATTGCTGAAACTGTTTTGGTTGCAGAGCACGACGATCGGCTTGCTCCAAGTCGCGTAGACCATCCGGTCCTGCGGATAACCCGGACCACCACCTCGAGGAACGGTGATCGCGTGACGAGGCTGTGTCAACGCGGTCAACAGCCGATCGGCCGTGCTGCCACCGCCGTTGCCACGAACGTCAATCAGCAACCCGTCTTTGCCGTATCCGACATTGAACAATTGCCGTTCAAACTCAAAGAGGCTCGATAGGTTCATCCCCTGGATATGCAAGTAGCCAAGTTTGCCTTCCGATAAGTCGTCGACCTTACGCCGATTTTCCTCTTCCCACATCGGGTACAGAAGAGACTGGGCCGCCGAAAAGCTGATCGGTCGCAGGTGAACCGTTCGCTCGACACCTCGCTCGTTCGATGGTGGTGTCGATGGCGCGTCGGCTTTGGAATCGGGATCGCTGCCGTTGACCGGATCGGTTGGCTCGCCATCTAGCGCCGGGGGCGCCGCAACCACCAGCAGCCGAAGGTCGCGATCCAGCGTTCCGTTGAGCACTTGGGTGAGATCGTAGTCGGCGTCAACCGCGACGCCATCGATCGACAAGATCGTCTCACCGGCCTCCAATCGACTCGTCTTCCGCTCGGCAGGCCCACCCGGCAAGACGTCACGAATCCGAAGCCCAGGCCCAAGGTGGGTCGGGTCGAACCGAACGCCCAAGTGTGCGGTTTGCGGAAGCCATCCCGGTGGCGAAAAAGACGCTGCACCGCTGGGGGAAAACCCGAGATGCGATCCATTGAGTTCACCGAGCATCATTTGCACGACCGTCGCAAAAGCACCGACATCGGGCGAGGCAGCCGCGGCGTCAACGTACTTGCGGCGAATCGAGTCCCAATTTCGATTCCCCAGTCGATCGTCGTACCACTGGTCTCGCATCAATCGCCAGGCCACGTCGAACCCCGCGCGGAATCGTTGCGTCTGGTCCATTTCCTGTTTGGCAAAGAACGAATACTTGGTCAGTTCGCCGTCGGTCGCGAGTGTCCCCGGGACGCCATCGTTGACCCATCCGACCTGCTTCGGATTCTTCAATCGTGTGGCAAATGACCCACGATCGGTAGTCAGAAGCTTCGGAGTGCGCATGTCCGGGAACTCGATGAAGTACGTCCCCTCACGCCCGTCGATCGTCGTTCTCATCGCAAGCTTCTGACCCTCGCCAAACCAAAACAGTCCGCTGACCGATGCGCCGGCGATCTTGATTCGCCGAACTCGTTCGTGGATCTCGTCGAAATCGATTTCCACAGTTGGCAGTTCGGATGACTTTCGATCTTTGTCGCTAGACGAGCCCTTGGTTGAGTCTTTTGACTCCCCGTCATCCGACGACTGAGTCTCGCCACCGGCGGGCCCTTTTTGTTTCCGCGCGTCGGTGAGCTTCTTTATCGCCTTCTCGAGCGACCGGTCGCGGGTGGTCGCGTCAGAATCCTTACGAGTGAGGTAAACGTAGTGGAGATCGGTTTCGTCCGAATCTCGAACGCCGCTGAACGCGAGCATCCGGCCGTCGGGAGACCATTTGGGCGAATAGTCGTTCTTGGGATGACGCGAAATGTTTACCGGTTCCGAAGAGCCGTCGACCGGCACAATCCAGATGTCGGAGTTGAAGTCGTTGTCATTCTGAGCGTAGGCGATCCAGCGACCGTCGGGCGAAAAATCGTAACTTGGCACGTTGAACCCGCTGATGATCCGACGCGGGTTTTTTCCATCGAGGTCAGCGACGTAGAGGTCACCTGGCTTGCGGACGTAACCGATCTCGCACCCGTTGGGACTCACCTGAATCCCCGTCATCGTGTCGGGAAATGACGTCAACGGCGTTAGTTGAAAATCGGACTGCTGCCACCAGAATTGGTCGTCGACTGTCGGCTCGGCCCGCCAAAGATTCACCGCCCCATCGATGTCGCGGAGGAAGAGAATCGCACGCCCATCTTCGACAAACAGCGGTTCGGACTCCTGACCCGCCGAACGCGTCAAATTGATGGGCTCGCGAAGGTTGGTGTCCATGACCCAAATGTCGCCGCCAGCCGCAAAGGTGATCTCAAGCCCATCGGCGGTAAAGCTCGCGTCGGTGGCCGAACTGAGTGTCCGTCGCAAGATCGGATCGCTAACCGCGTCGCCCGCGATCCGGATTTCGATCCGCTTGGGCTTGGCACCAGCTTCTCCAACGCTCAGTCGATAGAAGTCGAACCCGTGCCGAAAGACGATCAACGAACCGTCGGCCGAGAGCGTTGGCATGACAACCGAATCGTCGTCAAAATTCGTTAGCTGTCGAGCGTCGTCGGAATCAAGGTCCTGCTCCCAAAGGTTGAACGTTCCGCCACGTTGGCTGACGCAGTAGTAACCCGATCCGTCGGGCTTCCAGATCGGCGAACGATCACCGCTAGGGGAGTGAAGCCGCTGCGTAAAAACCGCTCGCTTGCCATCGTATTGCCAAATCTGCCCCGCCTGCGTTCCGCGGTAACCCTTTCTCCACCAGGCCACACCCTCGCGTTGAAACAGGAGGTCAGCGCCATCGGGTGATAAGCTCGGGGCCGTGCCGTAGTCGTCAAAAAGCATTTCGTCCGCACGCCGCTGGTCGACGGCGACGCGGAAAAAACGGCCGTTCTCGCGCGGATACCAGTACGCGTCACGACTCGCGCTGACCAACAGATGTTGCCCATCGGGATACCAACTCTCCAATTGGTACCCTGATGTGTGGTGGGTAACTTGACGAGGCGTGCCGGTGACCCTCCCCTGCGCATTGATCGATTGGATCCAGACCTGAGGCGTTCCGCTCCTGCGGCTGATGAATGCGAGCCGCGTCCCCTCGGGACAGACCAATGGCCGTGACTCTTCCGCCGGATGCGACGAAATTCGCTGGGCGATTCCACCTCGGCTGGAGACATTCCAGAGGTCACCTGCGTAGGCAAACAACAGCCGCTTGCCATCGGGCGATAACGCGGGATCGGTCGCCAACTTTACCAACGTGTCTGCCGACGCTACGCCGCAACCAAGCAAAAGCAATCCAGTGACGAGTGAGCACGTGGCCAAACGGAAAACACCCATGGGGACCAGCATCACTAAAACTTGGGTAGGAATGATCGTGACCGATCACAATCGGATTCGGTGGGTTGGGATCGGACTGAGGCACCAGCACTGCAGACCCGCTAGCCGATTGTGAACCGGCGGCCCAAGAATTTCCACCAATTCGACGCGTAGAGGCCCGGGAATCGGTCGTGCGGCCCCTTGCCAACGATTCTCGGGTCGGCCCCTCCGCCTTAGCCTCGCCCACATACTCGAGAATCCCGAGCCTAGCTGGAGGGCGCGACCTCCTCGTATCGGCCGCGATGCGCTGGGCATGCGGACGGTTGGTCCGGTCGCTGGCGCATATCAGCCGCTATGCGCTGGGCATGCGGATTGTTGGTCCGGTCGCTGACGAATATCAGCCGCTATGCGCTGGGCATGCGGACGGTTGGTCCGGTCGCTGGCGCTTACGGCTCGTATGTTCGGTCCGGTCGCTGGCGCTTACGGCTCGTAGGTTCGGTCCGGTCGCTGGCGGATATCAGCCGCTATGCGCGAGCATGCGGATTGTTGGTCCGGTCGCTGACGCTTTCGGCTCGTAGGTTCGGTCCGGTCGCTTGCGGATATCAGCCGCTATGCGCCAGCATGCGGATTGTTGGTCCGGTCGCTGGCGCTTACGGCTCGTAGGTTCGGTCCGGTCGCTGGCGCTTACGGCTCGTATATTTGGTCCGGTCGCTGGCGCTTACGGCTCGTAGGTTCGCTCCGGTCGCTGACGCTTACGGCTCGTATGTTTGGTCCGGTCGCTGGCGCATATCAGCCGCTATGCGCCAGCATGCGGACGGTTGGTCCGGTCGCTGGCGCTTACGGCTCGTATGTTCGGTCCGTCCCGGCTAATGAATGTGCGCCGTCCCGCTAAACTCGCCTCGTCACCGCGATCCGCTTTCGGGCAACGTCCACATCCAGAACCTTCACCTTGACCACATCACCGACGGACACGACTTCGCTGGGATCTCGCACGAACCCCTCGGCCAACTGCGAAATGTGGATCAACCCGTCCTGGTGGACTCCCAAATCCACGAAAGCCCCAAAGTGAGTGACATTCGTGATCACCCCTTCAAGCACCAGGCCGACCCGCAAGTCTTCGAGGCAGTGCACATCGGCATCGAACCGAGCGACCCGGAATTCCCGACGCGGATCCCGTCCCGGTTTGCTCAGCTCAACCAGAATGTCTTGAATCGTGGGAATCCCGAACTGACCATCGACAAAGTCCTCCGCGCGGAGATCCTTGGTGAGCGTCGGGTTACCTAGCAGTGATTTGGCGTCGACCCGCAGAAAGGCTGCCATACGGCTGACGATCGGATAACACTCGGGGTGCACGGCAGAATGGTCCAAAGGTTGGTCACCTCCGCGAATCCGCAGGAACCCTGCTGCTTGTTCGAAAGCCTTCTTCCCGAGTTTTGGCACCTTGATCAATTCATTTCGGTTGGAGAAACCTCCGTGACTGTCTCGATACGCAACGATGTTCTCCGCCAACTTCGGTCCGATACCGGCAACGTACGACAGAAGCGGGGCGCTTGCTGTGTTCAAATCAACGCCGACTTGATTGACGCAGGACTCCACGACGCGGTCCAAGCATTTTCGCAGTTGGGCCTGATTGACGTCGTGCTGATACTGGCCCACTCCAATCGACTTCGGGTCGGCCTTCACCAGTTCGGCCAACGGATCCTGCAATCGCCGGGCAATGCTGATCGCCCCTCGGACGGTCACGTCCAGTTCAGGAAACTCCTTTCCTGCTAACTCACTCGCCGAATAGATCGAGGCACCCGATTCGCTGACCATCACTTGGGTCAGCGAAAGCCCATTCTCGCGGATCACGTCGGCCACGAAGCCTTCGGTTTCACGCGACGCGGTACCGTTTCCGATCGCGATCAATTCGATCGCGTGCTTCCGGATCAAAGCCAGTAGGGCGACTGCCGCCGAAGCGGTATCCATGCGCGGTGGCGTCGGGTAGATCGTTGTCTCCTCCAGAAACTTGCCCGTCTCATCCACCACCGCCACTTTACAACCGGTACGAAAGCCGGGATCGATCCCTAGAGTCACCCGCGGACCCGCCGGCGGTGACATCAACAGGTCAAACAGATTTTTACCGAAAACGGCGATCGCCTCCTGGTCGGCCTTCTCCTTGAGCCGCTGCATCACGGTTGACTCCATGGCAGGCAGCAGAAGTCGTGTGTAGCAGTCCTCGACCGTCGCAAGGAGGTCGGCGTGAAACTCGGCAGGGTGAATCGGCACAAGCCTTGCTTTCAGCCCTCGCAGCACCTCGGGGTCGTCTACCTCGATGCCCAAACGAAGCACGCCCTCAGCCTCGCCACGAAGCATTGCGAGCACCCGATGTCCCGGGATTTTGGCTACTGGCTCGCAATGGTCGAAATAGAGTTCGAACTTGCTCGCCTCGGATTTCTTCCCGCGTTTGACACGCGAGGTCACTCGGCCCTGCGACGTCGCGCGATCGATAATCCAAGCCCGCGTGGTTAGGTCCTCCGACCACTGCTCGGCGACGATATCGAGCGCGCCGTGAAGTGCGGCATCTTTGTCGAGGACTTCGTGCTGCGGATTGACAAACGCGGCGAGCGTCTCGTCACGCGATCGATCAAGTGGTGAATGTCGCAACAGGATGTCGGCGAGCGGTTGCAATCCACACTCGCGGGCGGCCGATGCCCGCGTTCGCCGCTTGGGCTTGTAGGGTAGGTAGATCGCTTCAAGCGTCTGCAGATCGCCGCAGCTCTCGATTCGCCTACGAAGGTCGGCCGTGAGCAGACCCTGCTCTTCGATGGTCCTGAGCACCGTCGACTTCCGCGCGGCTAACGCGGTGGCCAATTCCACCGCGTCTTCGATCGCTCGCAGCGCTACTTCGTCGAGCCCCCCTGTCGCTTCCTTTCGATATCGAGCAATGAAGGGAATCGTATTTCCGGCTTCGAGCAGTTCGATCGCCGACAACACTTGACGTTCACCGATTTGCAAAGCACTGGCGATCGCCGATGCCGTCGCGCGGGAATCCCAGGGGAAATCGGACTTGGTCATCTCGTGTGGCCTCCATCTTGCACGTCAAGCATTCTGCACACGACGAATGTACAGCGAGGACGCCCGCAGAATAAGCAAGCCAGTCCAACGAAAAACCCAGACGGAGATTGCACCCCGACTGGGTTTGTTGTTGCTCAACGAGCCATCCTGCGGGCTCGGATCTGCCTAACGATTAGAAGTCACCGCTCACAGTTTCCCTGGCGGCGCGAGTTCCGAGCGCACCCCATAGTCCGTAGGGACTTTGCGATCCCGGTGGCAATGCCCCCGCGAGGGTTGGATGCACGACGGGCGACCGTGAGTTACCAGCCTCGATCGAGTCGGTGACGAATTTAACGGCGCCATCAGCCATGAGCACGTGACAACCGCCTTGGTGACGACTGCTCGGCGACATCGATCCGCTCGACGCGTCGCCACCGTTGGAGCAAAGTTCCGAGTTGGGGCCGAGGATCGTCGTGAAGCCCGTGTAGAGTAGGGCGCCATCAGCCCAGCGGAACCCACGGCGTTGGTTGGCACCGCCAACCAAGTTCGGAACGGTGCAGTTGCCACCGCCGACGGCCGGACACCAGAACCTTGGCCGGAGAGGGTCGAAGTACTGGCTATCACGACAAAGCGACGGATTCCTGTGAAACGCGTCCCACCCACCAGGGAGGGAATTTGCGATTTGCCCGGTGATCGCGCGATCTCCTAGGTCGGTGACAAGCTCACCAGCCATGATGGTGTTGGCAGTGCCATCAAGGATATCGCGAAAACCGACGAACTTTCGTGCCACGAACACGCCGCGGCATGACGCCGCCCGATTGCCTTGTTCAACCCAGCGTTCCTGCATGGCGTTGAACGTGAAGCGGCCATTGGTCGTCCAATCAGTCGAATCGCCGAGACAACCGCCGTAGTTCGTTCGTCCCAAGGCGGGCAAACCGACACCCGGGTCGCTGGGACATCGGAAGGTGGAAATGTCAGTCATCCATGGCGGGTAGGCGGTGACCCATGGCGCCGGTCCCATCGCGGCCCAGGACTGACCCACTGGCAACTGCGTTCCGTTCGTGTTGAATTGGCTGGGATTGCTGATCTGCTCCCACAGCGCTTGCTGCTCGACGAACGGAAGCACGCCAACGAGGAAACTCAGCCTGCGGCGGTTGTTGCTCGCGTTGGCTCCCGCCCCCACGGGAACCGTACCGCCCACGTTGGCGTTGACCTCGAAGGTTCCCCCCAACGTCTCGGGAAGCGTGTTGTAGGCGGCGTGGTAGTTGTGCAAACCAAGCCCGAGCTGCTTCATGTTGTTGCCGCAGCTCATGCGGCGAGCCGCCTCGCGTGCTGCCTGAACCGCTGGAAGCAACAGTCCGACCATCACGCCAATGATCGCGATCACCACAAGAAGCTCCACCAACGTGAAGCCGGAGCGTAAAGAACGCTTCATCACAAAATCTCCCAAAAAACAAGAAAGTGAATAGAGCGGCATTAAACGCCGCTGGACGCACCTTAGCGGACCACCCGAGCGATAGTCAACAATTTTCGATTATTTCTCGAAACTAAATTATTTTCCGCGTGTTATCCGCGATTTCATGATTTTGGCATGATGTGTGATCGTCGACCATCGGGCTCGCTCCACCAGGAAGGTCGGCCATGACAGCCAGACGGGTGAGCGGCACGGTCCGCCCCGAGGCGACGGGCCCTGTCGCTAATCGAAGACGCGAACGATCGAAGGGCAGACGGCTACCGGTTCCATCAATGCGGCTGCGAAATAAAAAACCCAGCATCGGCTACCCGAAGCTGGGTCTGGATCCAAGCAATAGGGAGAGTGGCGATCGAACTAGAACTCGCCGCTGATGGTTTCCTTGCTAGCACGGGTCCCAAGGGCACCCCAAAGCCCGAAGGGGCTTTGCGATCCCGGTGCGACCGTCCCTGGTACCGTCGCGAAGTTGGCGTGGACGGTGCCCGAATTCGGATTGCCGGCCTCGATCGAATTGGTGATGAATTTTACCGCTCCATCGGCCATCACCACATGGCATCCGCCTTGATGGCGGCTGCTCGGCGACATCTGACCGGTGCTAGCATCCCCGCCACCCAGACACATTTCGCTGTTGGGCGCAAGAATGGTGTTGAACCCCGTGAAGAAAGGAGCGCCGTCGGCCCAGCGGAAACCTCGCTGCTGGTTACCTCCCGATAGGGTTGGTGGGGTACAATTCCCGCCGCCGACAGCCGGACACCAAAAGCGGGGCCTCAAAGGATCGATCTGAGTCCGTGTCTTACAAAGTTGGGGCTGAGCGTGAACCTCTGCCCAGGGCTGGTTGTTGATCGATGGGGCCGTGGTGATGTCACGATCACCCAAATCGGTATTGATTTCGCCCAACATCACGGTGTTCGCCAGACCATCCAGGATGTCACGGAAACCGAGTTGCATTCTGCCGACGAAAACGCCGCGGCAGGACGCACGGGCTCGAGCGGCGTTATTGCCCCAGACCATATTCATACTGTTGAACTGCGACGCGCCTTCATTGATCCAGTCCGTGGTATCGCCAAAACAGCCTGCGTAGTTGGTCCGCCCGAGTGCCGGCAAACCGATTCCGGGGTCGCTTGGACAACGGAACGTCGAAATGTCGGTCATTCAAGGGGCGTACGCGGTGGTCCAGGGAGCCGGTCCCATGGGCGCCCAGTACTGGCCCACAGGCAACTGAGTGCCGTTCGCATTGAACTGGTTCCGGTTGCTGATTTGCTCCCAGAGCGCCTGTTGCTCGACGAATGGCGTCAAGCCGACGAGGAAACTCAGCCTGCGGCGATTGTTGCTGGGGACCGCTCCCGCGCCAACGGGGGTCGTTCCACCTCCATTGTTTCCGAGTTCGAAAGTACCGGCGTTGGTTGCTGGCAAAGCGTTGTAGGCGGCGTGGTAATTGTGCAAACCAAGCCCCAACTGCTTCATGTTATTCCCACAACTCATCCGCCTCGCAGCCTCGCGCGCCGCTTGCACGGCCGGAAGGAGCAAACCCACCATCACCCCGATAATCGCAATCACCACCAGCAGTTCAACGAGCGTGAACCCGCTCCGACTTCGACGCTTCATGGCATAACTCCCAAAAAACAAGAAACTCATTAATGTGACCCAAACGGCCACAGCGGGAGCTTAATGCATCCAGGAATTGCCAGTCAACAAAATTCGATAAAAAAAAGGAACCTGTCGAATCGACGGCGGTTACGCCGCGGCCGAACCTCGCGGAAGTCGAGAATTCGGCCCGACCGGCCTCCAATCCTGCGTCAGGTGACCGCTACTGGTACCCGCCTGCATCCGCTGCCATCTGTTTGTCGTAGTCATCGTACGCCTCCTGGGCAGCTGCCGGATCAGGATTGGGATCGACAATGACCGCACTGCCGCTGCGTCCGCATCCGGCGCTGAAGAGCAAGCCCGTAAGGGCAAACAGTAAAACAAATCGATACACAAACATTCCGCTGCTCCAAAAAAGTGAGGTCAAGACGAGGTCGGTACGATTGGCCCGGAGCCCCTCGCCCGCTCCCAAGTTTCGCCTTGATTCAAAGGGGGTGTCAAGCAGATAGGCGTCCGACCGGCCCGAAGCGAGCGGTGGTTCGCCAAGGTTCTGAACACCATCGTGTCGCGATTAGCGGCGGACGCGTTCGAACATTCCCTTGAGAAATTCCCCGCGTGTCATACGGCCGTCGGGCGCCAGGCTTTCGGCCCACGAGACCCCCGCACGTTCGCACCACTGGCGGGCCAGGTCCATTTCGATGACGTGTTCCAGCCCCACCGCGTGATTGGGGAAGGCTGTGGTCCATTGACCCGTGGTCCATTGCCCCGTGGTGCGGACCGCGCGCTGCGCCGTGGCGTCGCCGGCATCGATCCGATCCGCGAACAGGCCCCGCGTGCCGAAATACTGAGCCGCCTTGAACCATGGCGAGCTAATCGGCCAGGCGTGAATGGCCGCGGGAAAGGTTCCCGGCGGATCCCACGCCGGTTTTTGGATTTCGCTGACCGGAGCCAGGTCGCTGATGTAGACCGTCATCGCACCGAGGTCCCAGAGTCGGTCTTGCACCGTGGCAACCGGAACATCGCTCACCTCATGACGCTCTTCGATCGCAACGACAGCGGCGACCCCGGCGGCTTGACCGAGCGCCGTCCAACACGGTTCCATTCGTAGCGCGCTATATCCCACGCGGCTCGCCGATAGCGGCACCGGGGCAAGCAGTCCGTCAACCGACCGTGGAACCAGAACTCCGTACGGAATCCCGTAGGGGACGACGCTCTTGCCGTGCCTGCCGAGGATCACCCCAGGCTTGGGGCTAAAGACACCATGACTGTTGAGGGCGTAGTCGGCCACGGCGATCGAATCGGTTTGCACCGGCGCACGCCTACTGTCTTTCGCCGGCTGTGTGTCGCGCTCGGTGAAGACGTAACGGCCGATCATTCGCCGCCCTTCTCGAACATAGAGCGCCGGCGACCAGTGGTCACTATCGATGAACTCGTCCTTTGGCAAACCCCAACGTCGCATCTCGCCGCGAAAGCTCTCGGGTAGCGCCGGATCGTTTCCAAGAAACCAGAACAGGCTCATGGTGTGGTGTTTGTAGACGTCGAAAATCCGGTGTCGCGTTTGAGCATCGCCTTCGGGCCAAGGATGGTTGACATTTTTGAGCGCCATGCTGATCGGCCCGTTGGGGTCGTCATTGAAATCAGCCTTGTCGTTGGGTATCTGCCGCACCTTGAGCACCGCGGGAGTCGGCCCGGGATTGCGAAGGCTAGGAACTCGCCCGGCCGTGATCGCATCACGCAAGAGGTCGAAACGCCCGGGGTCGTACCCATCGGGTCGCGCAATCGCAATCCTATTCTCGGGGTCGCTCGTGAGGCAGACGCGGAAGTTGTAGGCCATCACCCAATCGTTGGGCTCGTCAAACGCAAGACTCTCTCCATAGGCCGCTTTGGACTCACAGCCGACGATCGTCTCGACGCCGGCGGCGGCTATCAGATCGCCCTCGTAAGTGGCGTCGATGAACACCTTGGCATTGAGCGTCAACGGCAAATCGCCCGGCAGGGCTTCAAACGTCGCGCCTACTAGACGCGTCCGCCCCTCGCCACTCGGCTCGGTCTGAGCCCCGATCAAACGGTGACGGAGCATCGTCTTCACTCGCCCGGTTTCAGCCAACATTTCCTCGAAGACCCGCCGCGCCACCCGCGGTTCGCTGTACGCACCGCGGACCGAATCAATGACCTGCTGCGAATCCTCGCCGTAGGTATCGCCATAGTACCGCTCGACGCGGTGCATGAACTCTCGCCAAGTGCCGCCCAAACATTCGAACGTGCGGAAGTCGGGATTGGAGAGTCCACCGGAGGTCAGGCCTCCGATGTGGTCATCCTCCTGAACAAGCGCTACGTTCAAACCGCCGCGAGCAGCGTTGACCGCCGCAGCGATTCCGCCGGGAGTCGCGCCATAAACCACAACATCAAATGCCTCGGCCGCTGAGGCACCTCCCCCGGCAACCACGACGGCAACCCACAGGCTCACGGCGATCCCACATCGACGTCTCATGGCTGGGTGCGTTCCTGCTTCGTCGTGTACTTTCGATAAAGCTGCGTCTGCTTGTTGCTCAAATCAACCGCACGCCCCTGCACAAATGCGTTCAGTACCTGCGTCGGTGTCTCGAGGATATCTCCGTCCGCGATGAATAGCGTCGCGTCCATCCCCACCTGCAGCGAGCCGACGCGATCGGAGACACCCAAAATCTCAGCCGGTGACAGCGTGATCGCCCGCAGAGCTTCCTCCTCCGACAACCCGTAAGCCGCTGCTGTGGCGGCATTGTACGGAAGGTTTCGAATCCCAGTCGCCCCGAAACGCCCACCGGCCGAAATGCAAAAAGCGATCCCAGCGTCGGATAACTTTTTGGCAAGCGTGTAGCCCTCATCGTAGGCACCGTGACGACGCTGAGGAACTCGATAGATGCCACTGATGATGACTGGCACCTTTTCCTGTTTGAGCAGTTCCGCGCACAGCGGTGCATCGTACCCACCACTGATGATCAACGACACCGCTTGCTGCTTGGCAAAGGAAACAGCCGCCTCGATTTGATCGAGCGACGTCGCGGCGACGATCAGGGGAATTTCGCCCTCAACCACCTGCCGCATCGCCTCCAAGCGGAGATCTTTGGGTTGTTCGAGCGGGCGAGCCGCGTCTCTCGCGGCGATGTAGCGTTTCGTTTGCTCGAACAGTTCGGCCAGTCGCTTGACCTCACTCTCGGATCGTGGCCAGCGAACGTGCATCGCCGTATCGGCCTTGAGCGTCATGTCCTCCCACGCCCAACCATCCATCATCATCAGCGACGATCGACCCGAGACCAATCCGCCGCTGGGCGCGCTGACGGCCAGAAGAATCCCATTGGCTCGATTCACTGGAATCAACTCGCTGTCCGCATTGAATGCAAATGCCGACCGAACATTCGCATTGATCGACCCGGTTTCACTCGAATCGACCGTTGCGCTCACCGAATTGATTTCAACCAATCCGATGTCGGAGTTCGCCTCGATCAAACTCGGATACACGTGTTTTCCTGCCGCATCGATCACCTCAGCGTCCGCAGGGATCTCCACGCGTTTGCCCAGTTCAACAATCCGTCCCTCGCGAAAAACCAGCGTGCCCCTTTCGATCGTGTCTCCGCTGACGGTGTGAATGGTGCCACCCACGATCGCTATCGGCGCCGTCTGCGGAGCGCCGGGGATTTGATCGGAAGCCCAGGTGCGTTGGAAGCCGCAAAGCCCCGTAAGAGCGAGCGCCAAACCAATTCGCATCCAGCCACGCCTTAGCGGCGAGATTGAGTGGAGTTCCACTGTACCCGCGGTCAACGACGCCCAAGTCATCACTGCTCACCTCCTTCACTTTCGAGTTGCTCGTCGTGGTGATCATGCTGGCGATGCTGTTCGTCATGGTCATGATGATGGTGACAAAACTCGTCATAACGCGCCCACCACGTGGACGGGTCGTCATCCGATTCGCCCGAGCGGGTCTTGGCGCCCGAACCGATGATGCTTTGCACCAGCTCCCGGTGAAGTTTCGCGTCGTCCTCGCGTCGAGCCAGGTCCGAGTCTCGATCGAAGTACTTGCGTCCGTCAATCCAAGTTTGCGTGCACATCGACAACGTTGAGAGCGGTGAACGATTCCAAACCACGAAATCAGCGTGTTTACCAGGCTCCAACGAACCGACCCAGTCGTCGATTCGCAGCTGCTTGGCAGGATTCAAGGTGACGAACTTGAGCGCCTCTTCGGGAGCGACGCCGCCGTACTTAACCGCTTTGGCGGCCTCGTGATTCAAATGCCGAGCAAGCTCAGCGTCATCGGAATTGAAGGAGACCACTACACCCGCGCGATGCATCAATGCCCCGTTGAACGGGATTGCGTCGTAGACCTCAAATTTGTATGCCCACCAATCGGAGAAGCTCGACCCGGTCGCACCGTGGGCCGCCATCGCATCGGCCACCTTGTATCCCTCGAGGATGTGCTGCAGCGACCCAATCGTGATCCCATAGTCATCAAGCGTTCGGAGCATCGTCAGAATTTCGTCTGCGCGATAGCTGTGGCAATGAACCCAGCGTTTCCCTTCAACGATCTCGGCGATCGCCTCCAGCTCAAAGTCCCGTCTTGGAGGCAAACCCACCGGCGTCTCGGACCACCGATCCCAACGCTGCCGATAGAGAATCGCGGCCTCAAACCGATCGCGGATGATCTGCTCGACTCCCATGCGTGTGGCCGGATAGCGAACGGTGTCGCTGCGAGAGTTGCTCCGTTTGACGTTCTCACCCAAGGCAAACTTGATGCCGGCCGGGGCCTCCCGCATTTTCATCTGTTCGTCGGTGCTGCCCCAACGAAGTTTGATCACCTGATTTTGGCCACCGATCGGGTTGGCCGAACCGTGCAGGATATTGGCCGCCGTAACGCCGCCAGCCAACTGTCGGTAGATCGTGATGTCGTTGGGGTCGATGAAGTCACCGATGCGAACTTCGGCCGTGATCGCCTGGGCCGACTCATTGACCCCACCATCGGTCGCCATGTGGGAGTGGCAATCGATGATCCCGGGCGTCACGTGCATGCCAGTTGCGTCCACAATGACCGCCCCCTCAGGAGCCACGATCGATTGACCGACCGACTCGATCAATCCGTTGTGAACCAGCAAGTCAGCGGCCTCAAGTATCCCTGCCTCGCCACAGGTCCAGATCGTCGCATTCTTGACCAACACCCACTCGGGCTGCTCCGGCGGCGCACTCAACCCGTAAGCCCCGAGCGGGAAATTCACTTCGCAAGCCACACGGTCAGCCACCTTGTCGGTTTGGCCTTCGTCGGTCGCCTTGTCTTTCTCGTCGTCCTTGCCTTTCTCTTCATCCGTGTCCGCTGCTTTGCCCTGGCTATCGTCCTTGCCCGCGTCACCCTCTTCCACCTCGATTGGCGTCGCGACAAACGCATGTTCATCACCGTCAGCCCAGCTGATCGTGCCGACAAGCCTTGATCCATCGGGACTGGGTATCCATGCCGCTCCGAAAATCGCTACGCCGTCTTGGCCTTCGATCAGCTCACTGGATGCAAAGGTGGCCGTCAGGCGATAGCCGTCGAATTGCAGTTTCTTCAGTTCGATGCCCTTCGTTTCAGGCTTCTTGGTCGGCTGGTCGTCGGCCTTTTCATCATCGGGCGATTTCGACAGATCGCTCGTTGAATCCGAGCCATCAGCACCTGAATCCCCTTCATCGGAAACTTCCGGATCGGATCCGGCGGGGCGCGCGAATTTCCCCTTGAGTTTCTCCGGATCTCCCGTGAGATTCAGGACCAGCTCCGACTTGGGCGGATCGTTAAGCACCAACTTCCAATCGCCTCGTAGGTCATTCGGCTGGGTCGGATTCCACTGGAAACGCTTCCCTTGGACCCACGTCTCGTCGATCTTGGTTGACTTGTCGAACAACGTGCCGCTGGCCACGATCAAATTGGCCAACTTGCCTTCCTCGAGAGTCCCCGCCACCGCGTCTAAATCGAGCAGCTTCGCTGGGCCCTCGGTAAGCGCCCGCAGCGCGACCTTCTCACTCAGGCCGTGCTCAATCGCTACCCGCACTTTCTCCCGCCACCGCCCCGGTTTCTCGAGCCCATCGGTTGTGAAGACAAACGATACCCCTGCTTTCTCGAGTCTCGCGGGGTTCTCAGGCGCCAGTCGCCAGTGCATCAAGGCCTGCAGAGTCGTGTTGGCCGCATCGATTCGACTCGATACTTCCGGCGCGTCGGGGAAGTTGATGGGAATGATCAAAGGACGCTTCGTGGCCATCACCGCTTCGAGGCGTCGGTACTCGCGTCCCGACCCACGGACGATCGCCTTGAGCGAGAACTCACGGGCCAGGCGATCGCCGCGGAGTGCGTAGAGTTCGTTCGTGCCGTCGATGATCACTGCCTGCTCGGCGGTGATCACCGAATTCAGCGCAGCCAATGCCGCGTCGTATTCGGGCGCCGGGAGCGATGGGTCAACCTTCACGCTCTGCCACGCCTGTTGGTACCAATCAGCGTCCGAGAGTGCCTGCCGAACGAGCGCCACCGCGCCCATCGGGCTGTTGGGATAGCTGGTGCGTGAGCCGCGTGAGGGAAAAAGCCGCAGGTGCTGAAAGGCCTGCGATCGCAGAAGACACTTCTCTAGCGATTCGCCGCTGGTCGAGACCACGCAGCTCTGCCCCTTGATGATGCCCTCTTTCGGGGCGACCAGAGCGATGGCAATTCCGGACTTTCGCAGCGCATCGAGCTGTGTGCCTTCCAATCTGGCGACCTGGTCCATCCGCAATTGTGGCAATACCGACGCGTTCCAGTAGCCCGCGGGATATTCAATCGGGCGGGCGTCGAACTCGACCAACGGATCGACAAGCGCGGGATAGACATGCTTGCCGCTCAGGTCGATCACCTCGGCCCCGGCGGGCGGCTCGAGTGAGGCACCAATCGCGGCAATCTTGCCATCCCTGATCAGCAAGCTTGCAGAATCGAGCTCATGGTCGGCGCTGATCACGATTCGGGCGCCGGTGAGGAACACGGATGTCGGCGGTTGGAAGCGAACTCCGACATCGGGCGCGGTTTGCGATCGAGCCTGCGACGCTCCCAAGGCGACCAGCAGCATGAGCGCCGAGCGGATCATGCCAAACTGCAATTTTTCACGCATCAGACACGGACCTTCTCTATCGGATCGAAGCGGTTACGCCCTGACAGCCTAATTGGAAGTCTCTGCGCGGTGCAGTCCCTCAGCGCCGTACCAAAGCGAATCGCACCCTACCAGCCTTTGTCTCCTTGCGAGCCCAATCCACTTCCCTACCAGCCCAATCGCGCGAGCGATGGGGACCCGCACGACCTACAAGCCTTTGCATCTCACTTTCTCCGAACGACGGTTGCTTGCCCCACTTCGGGCACCGATGATGGTGAACCGTCCGACAACGGCTCTCCTTCCCACCGGTCTCTCAACCGAGACACCGCTCTTCAACCCACCGTGATCCATGATGCCCCTCACCCGACGTACCGCCTGTACTTCAATCCGCCACATTTTCGAATTGGGCCGTCGAGCGACCATCGTTCCGCGAGTATGGCTGGCTCTGGCCTGCGCGTTGTGGATCACGACTGTGGCGACCTCGGCCGATCGGCCGAACTTTCTGTTCATCATCTACGACGACATGAGCTGGAACACGGCGGGCGCCTACGGTTGCGGGTGGGTCAAAACGCCTAACCTGGATCGAGTCGCGAGGGAGGGCGTCAAGTTCGAGCACGCCTTCACGTCCAATCCGAAATGCAGCCCGTGCCGAGCGAGCATTCTCACGGGGCGAAACTCATGGCAGCTCGAAGAACTGAGCGTCCACAACTCGATTTTCCCAAAGAAATGGGCCGTATTTCCGGACCTGCTCGAGGCGTCGGGTTACGACGTCGGCTTGACGGGTAAGGGTTGGGGACCGGGTGACCACACCGGTCAGGGGTGGACGCGAAACCCGGCCGGTCCGACCTTCACCACGCACCAAACGACGCCACCGGCCAGCGCGATCAACCGAAACGATTACGCCAAAAATTTCGAGTCCTTCCTCGACGAACATCGTGACCCGCAGAAACCATTCTCGTTTTGGATGGGGTTCCATGAACCTCACCGCGCGTACGAATTGCACTCGGGTGTTCGTCTGGGCAAGAATCTCGATGAAATCGAAGTCCCCCCTTACTTTCCCGATCTCCAGGCCGTGCGCAGCGATCTGGCGGATTATGCGGTGGAGGTCGAGTGGGCCGACGAACATATCGGCCGAGCTCTGGCGCTACTGGAAGCACGTGGCGAACTGGACAACACACTCGTGATCATCACCTCGGATCATGGAATGCCGTTTCCTTACGTCAAAGGCCAAATTCACGAGGACGGATTCCGACTGCCGCTGGTCGCCCGCTGGGGAAGCGAGGTCACTCCGGGACGGGTCGTCAAAGATTTCGTCAATGTCCGCGACCTAGCGCCCACCTTTCTCGAACTCGCGGGGCTTGAACAGCACCCGCAGATCACAGGTTCCAGTTTGGTGCCGCTGCTAAAATCCGACCAATCCGGCTGGCTCACGCAAGACCGCAACGTGATGCTGGTGGGGAAGGAACGTCACGACCTGGGTCGTCCCAATCGCTGGGGCTACCCGGTACGCGCGATTCGCACGCCCGAGTTTTTATACGTCCACAACTACCACCCCGAGCGTTGGCCCGCATGCGATCCTGAAACGAACTTTGGCAATTGCGACGACAGCCCCACGAAAGAAGTGATCAAGATCCTTGGCGGGTATTTCTTCGATCTGAGTTTCGGATTCCGACGGGCGGATGAACTGTATCGCCTAACCGACGATCCGCATGCCGTGCGAAATTTGGCCAATGACCCTGCGTTTGCGGAAACGATGGCAGGGCTGCGGCAGACCATGCTCTCGATGCTCAAGGAGGAAGGCGATCCGCGGGCGCTGGGAAATGGCGCGATTTTTGACACATACGAATACGTGAAGCAATCGCCGAAGGACTACGACGCGTGGTTGCAGACACAAGACGAGGCGGTCAGTGCCGAGGCCGAGCGACGCGGGGTCAAGGCCAAACCCGCCGCAAGACAACGCGCGACACGTCCTTCATCGGGCAACGCCCCTGCGCGCAATTGATCGCTGTGCGTCAAAAGGTGTCGATGTGACAACCTCCACACGGCTCTTCGAGCCGTGTTCTCTCGATTCAGAGAGTCGATCGACACGCAACCATTACGGCGCCACCTCACCACCGGCGATGGTCAACCACGCGGATAGCTGCTTTGCATCCACTTCGTCGCGTTTCAACGTTCGTACCGATCCATCGAAGAAAAGTGCCGTTGCCTGATCGCGCTTTCCAAAGACATCCCCTACCGGATCGTCAGGCGAGACTACCCACGGTGTTGGATCGGCCCAGGCGACCGCAGCTTCGGGAGGAGCATGAATCGCAGCAATCGTATTGGATGTGCCGTCGGTGATTTCGCGAAACGACCTCGGCGGTCCATCACCATCCCACGCCGATCCAGGAAAGACCGGCAGTCGAAAGCGAGTCTGTTTCCGATCCTCGCCAAACACATCGGCGTAGGTCGGAACCACCGTTCCGCTCGGGAGGGCATTACCCGGCGCGTCCCAGGGCTGACCGAGATTGAAGCTCTCATAGAGAGCTTTTTGCTCAAGGTAGGGCAATATGGCGACCAACCAGCTAAACAAAGGCTCATCATCGGGATTCACAAAATACTTTGGCGGGAGATGATTGTGAATTTCGTGATAACGATGCATCGCCACGCCGATCTGCTTCATTGGGTCGCCAACCCTGGGCTCTTCCCACAAACTCAGTTCCTCCCACAGCTTGGCGACCCAACCGTCCACTTCACCCGAGCTGACGTTCATTCTCACAGCGCTGCCGCTCCGCTCAAACCGCGGCATCTCTGCCGTCGACGCCGCACCGAACCGTTTGCTCGCAAGGGTGGCTAGGTGAGTCAGGATCACTTGCAGACTCTCAAGAACCCGTTCGGCAGCTGCGTCGCTATTCGCCTCAACCTTCAATTCAATCGAAGGCCTCGGTGGAAGGTTCCAAGCCACGCTGATTCGCCGGATATCCTCGACCATCTGCCGCGGTGAAAGCTGGATTCCGTCTGCGACCGGAAACTCATCGGGCCAAATGGCAATCAATTCCTGTCGATAGGCTTCGGCAAAGGCGAGAACCGCCACATGATCCATCCTCGGACCACCGCCGAGCGGTTCGAGGAGGTCATCACGTGATTCAGAAAAAAATTCACTTGCCTGGGCCGCCAGACGATCCAGAGCCGATGAGGGACCGACCAACACCAAATTTGGTTGACTACGGACCTGCAAAAGGGAATCGGCGCCACTGCTCTTGATCAGCATGGCCGCCGTGCCCTCGACCGAGGCGACGTCCTCACATGGAATGACCATCAGAGGTCCACCGTCACTCGCAGAACGTGTCGCTACCGAGACGTAGACGTGCTGCACCCCCGCGGTCCTCATCGATTTGATCAGGCCACTGACCATGTCAGTCACGAGTTCACGTGGACGGCTCCGCTCGTCGATCAATCCGCTACGCACGCTCCAGTCGACGACACTCGCAACATCGACCGCAGACAAATCCACATCGATCAACAACACAGAAGATCTATCGAGCAAGTGTTGCGGGAAACCTAGGGCTACCGCAGGTCGATCACCCCCAGGTTGAGCTGCCTGGGCGATCGAGCCTACCCGTAGCGCACAGGGAAGCGTTTGAAACAAGGCCAGTGCAATGACCAGCGTGCGGGCAGAGTGTGCTTGGTTCATTTCGATTCATTGGTGATGAGAGGGCGAATGGTACCGGACCTGCGTTAGCGTGATTCATTGCGAATCAATTCGATCGACATCGTCGCTTCGCGGTCTCCAGACCACCGCTGAGCGTGGGTCAACGTCGCTGTCGTCGCCGAAGTGCGCTGATAAAGAAAAGGCCCGCGCGCGATGCTGTCGTGTAAGGCTGGCACCGGGTGCAATTGATCGAGCGACTGTGGCAGTTCACCGCTGTCCGCGGCGTGCATCCGCATCGCCTCCATCGTCATCCAAAGGTGATATTGCTGGATGGGCCGTTGGGACGCAGTCCTTGACGCTTGCAGCAGAGGCAAGAACGTCCCCCATCCAATGATGGAGGCGGCATCAGCGGTGCGCAGATCTAATCGATTCGCCCACAACTTCTCTTCAAGGTCAATCTCCAATTCGGCTGGCAGGATCATCCACTTCAACCAGTCGTCGCGGGTCCGAACCAGTCGCAACTGCGTCGCCCGCAAAACCGTCTCCGAGATCGACAATGCAGTGACATCACCAGCATGCTCTGCCGATGCGGCTAGCAAATCTCTCGACGGTTCAGCCATCGCCACAACGTAGAGTCCCGCAATTAGCCGAGCGATGGGCGCGGCCAAGCCGCGACCACTCGAATCCGAATCGAGTTGGCCAATTTGTTCGACCATGAAGATGAGCCGGTATCTCGCCTCGTCCGCGTCGCCGGCGATCCGCTGGTGCTTCCCAACATCCAGCACATTGACAATGTTACTGATCTCAAGCTCTATGGCCTCGTCGACTTGAAAAAGGTTCTGGCCTTGAACGCTTGCCAATGCCCAGTACAGGTTTGGGCATTCGGGCTGCTGAATCGCCTCCCCGACGACTGCGAGCATGACGCTGGCGATAGCATTTCCAACGAGTTTACTGGTTAATGTTGGCCCCAGATCACCAATGATCTCAGACAACCGAAAGCCTGTCCGCACATCAGTGACTAGGTCATCCCACCGTTTTTCAGCAATAGCCAACCGCGCCCTGACCGCAAGCAGTCGCGCCAACTGACGCGACTCCTGCACTTCCGGTAGTAGTATGTTCACAATCTCACTGAGCGATCGACCTTCGATCTGAAGGTCGTATGTCGTATCCATCAAGCAATCGATTTCAGACAATTGCGTCAGCGCGGTCGTTCCGTACTGATCAAGAAACTGCCGCACTTCGTCGCTGGCGACACGGTCCAGTGGCAGATCGCTGATTCGCTCGTAGGAAGTGACAAAATTGAGATCACGGGCGCGAGCCTCCGCCGCAGCCTGTGTGGCTAGCAGTAACGCTCGGGAAACGAACGGATGCGGTGAGGCGTTGCGGCGATCGCGCACAGCAGGCCAGAAACGATAGCGCAGGGCCGGATCCGGTTCACCCGCTGCATGGAGCCGAATCGCTTTGATCGCGGGCTCTCGATTCACAGCGACGGCGGCTTGATTCGCCTCTTGAAACGCTGGAGAGAGCATCACCTGCGCTTCGGCTGGACCATCGCATATGAGGGGCAGAAGCAACCACGGAAGTAGCGTCGCCTGGACAATTCTTTGCATGATCAACAGCCTAGTAAATGTCATTTCGATTCACGATGTCCTTCCAGTCACTCGCACGCATCGGAGCGGGCTGCTGCGGGTTGTTTTGCAACACGCCTAGCCGCGGTTGGCTTTTCGAGGTGTCAGGGGTCCACTGATGGTCGGACTCCCTTTTCCGCGGCCCGATTCCCCGTGGCATCTCGTCAATCCAATCGGCTCCGCTGCGACCTGCGATCAACCGTTGAGTGATGAGTGATGTTCCATTCGATTCGTTTGACCAGTACGGAATCTCGTCACCCAGTAGCCATCTGACAACAGCGGTCTGCGTCCATGGCCATACGAACTCAATGGAGCCCGCGACTTCATCATGCGGCGACGCAAGCGGACGAGGAGGTTGAGGCGCAATCATCGGTTCACCTGCCATCGGTTCAGTGGGAAGCGTGAGGTCGCGGGTCGCGCTGGAATGTTTCTGGAGATCCGTGGACGCTTGACCGAGTCGGTAGCTGACGGGACCAACGACACCGGCCGAAACGCAAAAAGCCAGCAGCAGGCCAACCATGGCCAGCAAACGCGTCCTGTCGGCCTTTTGATGAATGGGCCCTAACTGTCTAGAGCCGGCCTCGAGCCCCATGCGATAGAAGACAATCGCCGGGTCAAGCGGCGTGGCGGCAGGATGAAGCTCACGAAGCAATTGGGCGAAGTCTTCATCATCCTGCGGAAACGGTATCGGATTCATCACTGAAGCGTTCCGGTTGGTGGGACACAAGGAAAGACGGGTGTGGGGTCAAAACGCTGTTTCAATTGCACCAGCCCGGCGCTGTAAAGCCGATGGACACTCGATCGCGACCTATCCACGACGCCCGCGATCTGCTGGAAGGTCATCTCACCCCAAATGTGCATGACAATCACCTGCCGTTGCTCCTCCGGCAACCCCGCGAGGGCCGCGACCACGGAAAAAGCATCCAAACGGCGATCAACAGCCACCTGGGGATGAACCAGCCAAACTCGACAGCTCGTCTGCGCTTGCTGCTCGTGCTCCCTGCGCTGGCGTCGAACCTCACTGCGACGCCACTGCAACAACTGGTTTCGCGTCACGCGGACCAACCACGCGAGCGGATCATCCGGCATGGCCGATTGGGTCGCGAGTGAGATGAACGCTTCTTGAACAGCGTCCTCAGCGTCCTGAGCGTTGCCACGATCGACCATTGTTCGGGCAATTAGCGTCAGCCGGTCGCTGTGCTCATCCCAAATCTGTCGTAAATTGGTCGGTGTGATCACTGCGCCATCCGAGGCGTGAAGTTGCATGGTTCACAATCATGATGCCACCGTCCACGGTCCGTCTCGCGCTCGGAGTCTAGAAAATCCAAAATAAGTCCTCTGCTTTTTAATCGCACAATCATTCAACAAACTCGGGAAACAGCATGCCTCCCATTTATGGTTACCGTCGATTGATCCTCGCACTGCTGGGATTCGGTCCGCTGCTGGGATTGGGGGCAGCTGTCGTCACGTCGGAGGATCCGACCGTCACGCCAACCGTCTTCGTACTTGCCGGCGATTCGACGGTCACCGACCGGTCGGGTTGGGGGGCGGGATTTGCTGAGTTGCTGGCGTCACCAGCGCGTTGCTCAAACTTGGCCAAAGGTGGTCGCAGCTCTCGTAGCTACCGGGCCGAAGGTTGGTGGCAACAATGCCTCGACCTCAAGCCGGACTACTTGCTCATTCAGTTCGGCCACAACGATCAGCCCGGTAAGGGGCCCGCGCGCGAGTCAGACCCTGAGGGCGCATTCCGAGAACACCTCCGCCAGTACGTGGATGAGGCTCGCGCCGCCGGTATCCAACCGATTCTGGTGACATCGCTGACACGGCGTAGGTGGACCGCCGACGACAAGATTGAGCCCACGTTAGCCCCCTACGCGGAGGCGACCTCGGTCGTTGCGAACGAGAGGCAAGTACCGCTGATCGATCTGCATGCCGCGAGCATCCGGCAGTGCGAGCAGATGGGACCCTCGGCCTTTCGCGCGCTCGAACCCATGACGGCCGACGGCGCGGATCACACGCACCTCAATCGGGACGGCGGTCGCGCGGTCGCGGCTCTGGTGGTGCAGTCGATGATTGAGGCCTTGCCCGAACTGAGGCCTTGCTTCGATTTGGATAGGGTCGAGTCCTATACTATTGCCCCGGCCGGGGCGGCCGAACTCACCAGCGGACCGCTGAGTCTCCGCGAGGACGATGCCGGCATCACATTGTTAAGCCACGGCAAAACGGTGCTGGTTTACAACAAACGATCGCCACCGGTCCCGCAGGGTATGAACCCGATTTACGAGCGAAGTGGCTTCCTGCATCCGGTGATGTCACCCTCGGGGCAAATCGTGACGGCCACCTTTCCCGAGGATCATCCGCACCAACATGGGATCTTTGCAGCTTGGGTGAAGACGTCATGGAATCAACGGGACATCGACTTCTGGAATCTCGCTGGGGGCACAGGCCGAGTGCTGCATCAGAGAGTTGTCGCCACGTCAGCAACGGATCACGGCCTCAGTTTCGAAGTCGACCTGATTCACCGCGCTGAGGCATCACCCGTCGTCGACATTCTCAGAGAAAGATGGAAGGTTACCGCGATCGCAACCAACGGGAGCTATCACGCGTTTGATCTCGAGACGACGCAGCAGAATCAGACCGAGATTCCGTTGATTGTGCAGGAGTATCACTACGGTGGCATGGCGGTGAGGGGCCCCGTCGATTGGCTGTCGAGCAAAGACAAGGACGCGACGCCAGGCGACGTTCACGCTGGCGATCCATGCTCGTTCCTAAATAGTCTTGGGTCCGATCGCATGGGCGGGAACCACCAACGGGCCAAGTGGGTTGCGATGACCGGAGAGACGACAGCCGGCACCGCTACGATCGCCGTGCTTTGTCACGCAGACAACTTTCGCGCTCCCCAAACGACCCGCTTGCATCCGACGAAGCCGTATTTTGTGTTCTCACCATGTGTCGATGGGGAGTTTACGATCGACCGCCAACATCCTTATCGGGGCCGCTATCGGTATCTGGTAACGGATGCTGCGGCCGATCCTCAGTGGCTCGACGAACAGTGGAACGCGTGGTGCGGCGAACCTTGAAACAGCCGCCTGGCGGCGCGTTCCGGCAGACCACTTCGCATCATTCGGAGGGTCTGTCGATGCCGGGAAGCGGAACGGGGAACAGGAGATTCTCGTCGACCTCGTTGCGCAGGACCTCTTCGGCTTGCGCGATGAGGTCCGGGCGGGACGCCGAAAGGTCATGGGCCTCCGAAAAATCTTGCGACAGGTCGTAGACTTCCCACGGCCCTGGCATTTTTGTCTTCAGTTTTTGGCGAACGAGTTTGAAGTCGCCCAATCGCACTGCCACCTGGCCTCCGTATTCAGGGAACACCCAAACCATCGGTTTCCGCGAATCGAACACTTGGCCATCGACCAACGCGGGCCAAAGACTTTCACCATCCAGCCGCGGGGGTTTCTCAAGCTCGGCGGCATCGCAAAGTGTCGGGAACCAATCGGCGAAATAGCTCGGGGTGGCATTGACCGCGCCGGCGGGGATGCGTCCCGGCAGTCGCGCGATCATCGGCACCCGAATGCCGCCCTCGTAGACGCTTCCCTTGTAGCCGCGAAGGCCGGCGGTGCTGTTGAAAAATTTGGCGTCCGCACCGCCGATGTGAAACCGCGGGTCCGCGCGGCCTTCGTGGGTTGTGCCATTGTCGCTGGTAAACACCACGAGGGTACGCTCGGCGACGCCAGCGGATTCGAGCGCCGCCAGCACGCGACCGACGTAACCGTCCAAATCCGAAATCATCGCCGCGTACCCCGCCCGCGGGCGAGGATGCGGTAGATACGCATTCATTCCGCGATAAACCTCGCTGTCCCACTGCTCGGGGAACCGCTCGACTGAGGCCCGCGGCGGGTGCATCGCTACGTGCGGCTCGGTAAACGGCAGGTAGAGAAAAAATGGCTGCTCCCGATGAACGTCGATGAAAGTCTCGGCCTCGGCGATCATCAACGTCGGCGCGTAGGTCTCGCCGATCCAATCCTCCAACTTCACCTCGCCATCCGGTTGCTTGGCATGTCCAGGAATCGGCTTGGTATTGATTTCGACCTTCTCCGCATTTCTCCAAAGGTGGCGAGGGTAAAAGCTATGCGCGACTGCCTGGCAGTTGTAGCCGAAGAACAGTTCAAATCCCTTTCGATTGGGATCTCCCGTGCTGCCAACCGGTCCGAGCCCCCATTTGCCCATCGCCCCGGTCGCGTAACCGGCACTCTGGAACACTTGGGCGATGGTCAAGGCCTGCTCGGTGAGCGGATGTTGTCCTTCGTCGAACTCGGGGAAATTCCGCTTTGCTTGGAGATTTCCTCGAACCTCGGCATGGCCGAGATGTTTGCCTGTCATCAGCACACAACGCGAGGGCGCGCAGACGGGAGCGCCGCTGTAATGCTGTGTAAAAAGCATTCCCTCACGGGCCAGCCGATCGATGTTCGGCGTGGGGATCTTCTCTTGGCCGTAACAACCGAGTTCGCCCCAACCGAGATCGTCCGCGAGGATGAAGACGATGTTGAGTGGTTGCGCGACGCGGGAGCCTTGTCCCAGTGCGGCTTGTCCAATCAAAGCCGCCTGGACGAGCAGAGCAAAGAAGATCCGCCCAAAGGGGTCGCTCATGGCGTGATTCACTTCGATGGGAGGTTGGGGATACGGCGGCCCGTCGCCTTGGCCCAGGATTCGTAGTCCGATCGCATGGCGGTAACCCGATCCGGATACGCCGTCGCCAGGTCATTCATCTCCGTGCGATCGGCCTCGAGATCGTACAGTTCCCATTGCCCGTTCGTATTCAGTTTGTCCCAAACCAGTTTCCACCTGCCTTGGCGAACCGCGGAATTGCCCGACCACTCCCAATAGATGGCGGCGTGATCGGTTCTCGATTGGCCCTGGAGAACCGGAAGTAGGCTGCGGCCTTCGACCGGTGCGGTCGGCTTGCCATCCGCCGTCGCAGGATAGTCGGCTTGGGCAAGTTCGAGGCACGTAGGGAGCACGTCGATGAGGTGCCCGATCTCTCGGGTAATGCCTCCCGGCTTCACCTTGCCCGGCCAGCGAACGATCAGAGGCGTGCAGATCCCGCCCTCATGAACCCAACTCTTGTAGCGGCGGAAGGGTGCATTCTGAGCCCAACCCCACGCGGGACCAACCGTTGTGTAGGTGCTGACAATC
>JBGTCJ010000550.1:0-14116 GCA_041748895.1 Pirellulaceae bacterium | reverse complement strand
CGTTGTCGAGTTCTGGGCGACCTGGTGTGGTCCGTGCATCTCGAGCATGCCGCACCTGGCCGATTTGCAGAATCAGTTTCGCGGGCGTGGTGTTCAAGTCATCAGCGTCAGCGACGAGGACCTCGACACCGTCACGAAATTTCTCGATCGAGAAGGCCAGAACGCCGCGGGCGAGCCAGCCACGTTCCGAGAAATCACGTCCGCCTACTCATTGACGACCGATCCCGATCAATCGGTATACGAAGACTACATGACTGCGTCAGCTCAGCAAGGGATCCCGACCGCATTCATTGTGGGGAAAGACGGGATGATCGAATGGATTGGGCATCCGATGGAAATGGATTCGCCCTTGGAAGCGGTTGTCGATGGGAGCTGGGATCGGGCCGGTTTTGCCAAACTCTACAACGCCGAGCGTGAGTTCAATGAAACGTTCCAGCAGATTGCGGCGTTGGCCGGTCGAGGCAAGATGGACGAGGCTCTTGAATTGATCGACGCCGAGCTGAAGCGGGACCTGCCAGCGGAAATTCAAGAACGCTGGTCGATGATGAAACAGCAAGTCAAGCTTTCCGCCGGGATGATTGATGACGAGGTCAAGGAGTTCTTCGCCAAGCAGCTCGAGGCCTCCAAGGGCGACGCGCGACGAGTGTGGCAAATCAGTTGGGGGCTTTACCAGGCCTCACGCGAACAGACGGGGCTCGAGGAGTTGCTCAAGTCGTCGATCACCGCCCTGACGGCCGAACTCGAGGCTGTCGATGAATCGGCCTTGCCAACGCTTCACGACACGCTCGCTCACTTGAACGAGGCGGTGGGTGATCTCGCTTCGGCAGTGGCATCGCAGGAGAAAGCGGTCGAGGCGGCGACCGGGCGCACAAAGGAGCGTCTGCAGACCTACCTCGATGAGCTCAAGGCAAAGCTGGAAGCGAAGTGAAAGTGGTGCTTTGGAAGACTTTGACGTCGCGGCGCTCGCCGCTTACCTTCACATCACGCCGGATCGGGTACTCAAACTCGCCGGCCAAGGAAAACTGCCAGGTCGCAGGATCGGCGGCCAATGGCGGTTTGCCGAAGCCGAAATTCACCATTGGCTCGAGCAGCGGATCGGTGTCGTCGACGATCAAGAGTTGAAGCAGGTCGAGGCAGCCCTCGGCCGGGCCGCAAGGGATTCTTCGCAGTGGTCGATCCGCGAGCTTTGCGCGGTCGAGCGAATCGCGGCTCCGCTCGAGTCCCGGACCCGCGGGTCGGTGATCCGAGATATGTGTCAGTTGGCGACGCAGGGAGGTTTGCTATGGGACGCGTCGGCCATGGCCGATGCCGTCCGGCAACGCGAGGAATTGCATACCACGGCGCTCAACAATGGCGTGGCGATGCTCCACCCGCGGCGCCCGCAGACTTCAATCTTGGCCGATTCGGTACTCGCCCTTGGGATTTGCCCCCAGCCGCTGGCGTTGTCCAACAGCGGCCAGCTGACCGATATTTTTTTCCTGATCTGCTCTTACGACGACGCAGTTCACCTGCGAATCTTGGCGCGGCTTAGCCGGATGATTTCGGGCCCCGAATTGCTCGCCTCCCTGAGGGTTGCCCAGACACCGGCCGAGGCACACGACGCACTGGCGAAAGCGGAGCAACCGGTCATGGAAACGGCGATCTGAGATGGCATCTAGCGCAGACGAAGTTGCCCGCTCCGCCGAAAAATCGACCCGCGTCGATGACGCTGCCGACGACCGGGTTGGCGAGCCAGTCGATGGAATGCTCGTCGCGGGTGTTGGCACCGTGGTTTGGGTCGGGCCGACGAGGCATCCGGAGTTTTTCGATGCTTATCGGTACTGCAAAAGCGTGGCCCCACAGATCGCTACGCGGCGAAGTCTCACCCAATTGATCGCTCGTCCCGCGTCGGCCGTTACGCACTTGATCGTCGCTCGAGCGGACCGCTGCGGCACGCCCGCGGCATGGGGGAGTGTGCGGCAACGGTATGCGACCGCCGAGTTCATTTCGATCGCGTCGAGTTTGTGTGATGGTCACAAGCGTTCGGGCGACCCATGGCCCGATTTGGCGACGATCCGATTTAGTCGTTGGGACGAGGTCTTGCCAAGTTGGTTCGGGATCCGGCTCCGACGCCCGCTGCATCGTGCGTCGGTTCGCAAAAGTGTCTTGGTGGTGGCCGATCGTTACGAGATCGCCGAGCCACTCCTGGATTGGCTATCCGACGGCGGGCACACCGCCCTTTGGCAGCGGTCTGCCGTCGCGGCGCGAATGCGGAATATCGACGCCGTGATTTGGGACGATTCGGCGGCGCCGCCGACTTGCCACCCGCAGTGGCAGAGGCGGATGGCGCCGTTCATCGACGCGTCGGCCACGACGCCTTCCCGCGAGAGGTCGAGGCAGATATGGCTCGCGCTTCAACCCACGGCGGCGGAGATTGCAGACGCCAAACGCGGCGGTGTCGCCGACGTGTTGACCAAACCCGTTGCGCTCGACGCGCTGGCCGGGTGCCTTTCCACGGGCAGTCGACTACACTGTTCTCCCGCGAGGTGATGGGTGGATCGAGTGGACAGGCGTGATCAGCACCTCCATTCATTTTTGGGGTCCATCCGGTCAGCAACCCGTGCGGAATCGACTGCGATGTTTCAACGCAACCACTGTCTTTTGTTAGGCGCTGCGGTGATCGTGTGTGCGCTTCGGGTTTCCGCCACCGAACCGCTGCTGCGGCAGGGCGACACGCTCGCCATCGTCGGTGGGACGGTTATCGAGCGGATGCAGTACGACGGCCACTTCGAGGCCGAGCTCCAAAGTCGTCGACCCGATTGGCGGCTTCGCGTGCGGAATCTCGGTTGGTCCGGCGACGACTCCCACGGCTTTGCCAGGAAGATGTTTGAGACCTCGAGCGAGAAGGGACTAGAGCGGATGCTCGGCGATCTGGCGCTGGCCAAGCCGACGGTCGTGCTGGTGGCGTACGGGTTCGCCGAGGCGAGCAATGGTGCGGGCGCGATGGAGCGGTTTGAGCCCGGCCTTCGCCATTTGGCCGCGGAACTTCAGCGTCGAGACCTGCGGTTGATTCTGATGAGACCATTCGTGTTGCCCGGGGTAAGAACCGATGAATACGCGGCGCGCATCGATCAGGCTGCGGGAACCGTCGATCGCGTGGCGGAGGATTTGCAGGCGGGAGTCGTTTCGGTCGATGTCAGTGGTTGGTCGGTCGACGATTGGACCCTCGATGCTCTGACACCGAGCGGATCGGGGTACCGCCGAATGGCGGCGCATCTGGCCGACGCCTTGGTCGGTCCGGCCGATCGTGGGCAAAGTGCTGATGACACGGCGTACGACGCCGATTTGCGACGCTTGGTCGTGGACAAAAACGAACTTTTCTTTCACCGCCATCGTCCGCAGAACGAGACCTATTTGTTGCTTTTTCGAAAACACGAACAGGGTCAAAACGCCTCCGAACTGGCCGAGTTCGATCCTTTGGTCGAGGCGGCCGACGCGAGGATTTGGGACCACGTCCGTGTCCGGCAGAGGTCGCGTTGAAGTCCGCGTGAGTGGTCCCGCCGGCATTGTCAGTCACCGTGTCACGGCGTAGGCTCATGGCCGTCGCCGTCGCGCGGATACCAATTGTTTTCTTCATCATTTCCGGAGAGTTTTCCCCGTGACCGGTACTTGTGTCGTTGGATTGCAGTGGGGCGATGAGGCCAAGGGAAAGCTGGTCGATTTGCTGGCGCCGCGGTTCGATCTCGTCGTTCGTTACCAGGGCGGTGCCAACGCGGGACACACCGTGGTGGCTGGAGATCAGACCTACAAATTGCACCACATCCCCAGCGGGATTCTGCATCCTGAGGTCGAGAATCTGATTACCCCCGGCGTGGTGATCAATCCGGCGACGATGATCGATGAAATCGATGCGCTGACCAAACGGGGGATCGCCGTCGAGAAGAATCTCCGGATCAGCGAACGCGCCCACCTCGTGATGCCTTGGCACATCGTCGAGGATCGCTTGATCAACTCGCAGATGGTTCGGGGGGAATCGATCGGGACCACCAATCGCGGAATCGGCCCTTGTTACCGTGACAAGGTCGGGCGGACTCATGCGATCCGTGTGGCGGATTTGATCGAACCCAATCGAGATGAACGGATCGCTGTCGTCGCCCAGCAGAAAATCGAACTGTTGCATGGCTTGGGGGCCACGCCCGAAGAACTGCAACCCGTCGAGACGGCACGTGTCCAGTCGCTCGCTGCCACGTGGGGAGCGCGCCTCGCGCCGATGATCGGCGACACCACGGACTACCTTCTCGACGCCTGTGAAGCGGGTAAGGAGATCCTCTTCGAGGGTGCGCAGGGAGCGCTACTCGATATCGATCATGGCACCTACCCGTTTGTCACCAGCAGCAACAGCAGTGGTGTGGGCGTTTGCGCCGGTGCGGGAGTGCCGCCGCGCTGGATCCATACCGTGATTGGTGTCTGCAAGGCCTACAGCACTCGGGTCGGCGGCGGTCCCTTCCCGACGGAGTTGAACGATGCGACGGGTGAAAAGATCCGCACGCTCGGACGGGAATTTGGGACCACCACCGGTCGGCCGCGGCGCTGTGGCTGGTTTGACGCGGTCGCTGTTCGCTACACCGCGAGGCTCAGCGGGGCGACTCAGCTGTCGTTGATGATGATGGACGTACTGAGCCATTTCGATGAGCTCAAGATTTGCGTTGCCTACCAGCTCGATGGCCGCACGATCCATCGTCTGCCGAGTTCCGCTGACGAGCTGCGTCGCTGCGTCCCGGTATACGAAACGATTGCCGGGTGGAACGAGCCGGTCGATGATGCGAGGTCCGTGGATGATTTCCCCGCAGGAGCGCTCGCCTACGTTCGCCGAATTGAGGAATTGGTCGGCGTACCGGTCGGCATCCTTTCGGTCGGTCCGGATCGCAAGCAGACCATTTTTACGGCCAGCCAGCCGCCACTGCCCAAGAGCCTTGTCGCGGGTTAAGTGATGACGTCGTCTTTCGGAGCGACCGCGAAGCCATCCCCGACAGCGGCGGAGAATCGGCCGCGGCACGTCGCGATCATCATGGACGGAAACGGTCGCTGGGCCGAGCACCGGGGGCTACCGCGGATCGAGGGTCACCGCCGCGGTGTCTCGACGGTCAGGATGGTTTGCGAAACTGCCGCCCAGCTCGGGCTCGAGGCGATCACGTTGTATTGCCTTTCGAGCGAGAACTGGAAGCGGCCGCAGCCCGAGCTCGAATTCTTGATGCACTTGCTCGAGCAGTATTTGATCGAAGAGCGGGATCTGATCATGCGGCAGCGATTGCGGCTGCGAGTCATCGGGCGGCGCGACAGGCTCCCCGAGGGTGTGCTGCGAGAGATGGATCGAACGCTCGAGATGTCCTCGAAAAATGAGGGCACGCAGCTCGTGCTAGCGATTGATTATGGAGGACGAGCCGAGCTGGTGATGGCGGCCAAGGAGTTGGCACGCCAGGCCGCCGCCGGTAGTCTCGATCCCAATCAGATCACCGAGTCGATGATCTCGCGTCATCTTCACACCGCGGGGCTACCCGATCCCGATCTTTTGATCCGTACCGGCGGCGAGCTGCGGATCAGCAACTTCCTACTTTGGCAGATCAGCTACGCCGAGATCTGGGTCACCTCCAAGGCGTGGCCCGAATTCACGCGTGACGATTTCCTTGCCGCGATCGATGAGTTCGCGACCCGCCAGCGGCGGTTTGGCGGATTGGAGTCCTCGTCAGTCGGGCCGATGGGCGATTGCTTTCGCCCGTCGACGCAGGGCGGCGCTGGCTAGCGAGGCACGCGGCGTTGACACGGCGGTTCGCAGCTCTCTAGGCTCCCCGGCGGTATCGCGCGGCGGACTCGCGCGACGGGCACACGGATGACAGGGATGTTTCCGATTTACGCCAGTCTCACGAACAAACCGTCGCCCAAAAGAGCGTTTGCACAAGGGATCGTCGCGCTAACGCTGCTGCTTGTACTCAGCGGGTGTACCGGCACGCGTTACCTCGCCAGTCGAACGACGCGGGAAAACGCGTTGGAGGCCCGTCTGGCGCTAATGGGGCGTTCCGGACCTCGGGTTAGCGCGCGAACATGGGCGGCGCTCAAACGATTCGGGCTTGCCGAAGTCGATTCCGTTGGGACCGTGCCGTCACTCGACGCGATCCGCACCGCCATCGACCAGTCCGATGATCCCGAGCTGATCTATTCCTTGAGTGAGTTGGCGTATGTCGAGGGGAAGCGGGCCGAACGTCGCAAGGATACCGCCGCGGCGCTCAATTTTTACGGAATCTCGCTGACCAACAGTTACGATTTTCTATTCGCCGACGATCTCAGGTCCGAGCGAAATTATTACGATCCGCAGTTCAGGGGAGCTTGCGACCTCTACAACGAATCGCTTCAAGACACGTTGAGGCTGTTGTGCGCCGAAAATCGGATGCGTCCGGATCACACTTACACGATCCGCACCGCGGACCGTGTATTCACGGTTCGCACGGCGATGCGTGGTGGTTGGGACCCCAACGAATTCGACCGCTACGATTTCGTCAGCGATTACAGCATCCAGACGCTCCGCAATCGTCACACGACCTATGGGCTGGGTGTGCCATTGATCGGCGTCCGAAAACCGCTCGACCCTGACGACCCGCGAGAGAAGTATTACGCCGAGGGTCTGAGTTATCCCGTCACGGCCCTGATGCGTTGTTCGCCGCAAAGTGGCCACCGACGGATGGGACGATCGCCCGAATGCGTGCTCGAGTTTTTCGATCCGCTGCAGGCCAATCAGGTTCAATTGGCGTCGCACTGGGTACCGCTCGAGACCGACGTCACGACGCCCTTGGCGTTCTTCCTCGACAGCCCCGAGTTCCGACAACGCAACCGCGCCACCGAGGGACTGCTCGATCCCAACGGCACGCAGAATCGCCGCGGACTTTACATGATCGAGCCCTACGATCCCGAACGAATTCCCGTCGTGATGGTGCATGGGCTTTGGAGCAGCCCGTTGACGTGGATGGATATGTTCAACGATCTGAGAAGCTATCCCGAGGTTCGCAGCCGTTACCAATTCTGGTTTTACCTCTATCCATCGGGCCAGCCGTTCTGGCTGAGCGCGACCCAGTTGCGTAGAGACCTCGCCGAAATGCGAGATACGATTGATCGGCAACGCAATCACGCGATGCTCGACCAGATGGTTTTGGTCGGTCACAGCATGGGGGGCTTGGTCAGCCGGATGCAGACGATTGAGAGCGGCGATGACTTTTGGCGAATCGTGAGCAACGAGCCGCCGGAAAAGCTTCGCGGTCCCGAGGAGGATCGAACGCGGTTGGTGAGCACCCTGTTTTTCCAACCCAACACGTCGATTCGCCGGGTGGTCACGATCGGAACACCTCATCGCGGGAGTCGGTTTGCGAACGACTACACCCGTTGGTTAGCGCGCAAACTGATCCGACTTCCGCAGATGGCGGTGAACACGACGCAGACGCTAGCCCGCGAAAACCCAGGACTGTTTCACGAAAGCCATCTGCTCACTTGCAGCACAGCGATCGACTCGCTCGACCCCAATTCGCCTATTTTCCAAGTCATGCTGCGGGCCAAACCCGCGCCGGGGGTGACCTACCACAACATCTACGGCGAGCTCGAACAGAAACGGCTCTTCAACACCGTCAAAGTCCGTGGCGATGGTGTCGTCGATGTCGATAGTGCTCGAGTCGAGGGGGTTGCTAGCGAGCTCCGAGTCAATGCCGAGCACACGCTAATTCACACGACGGACAAGGCAATCTTGGAGGTGCGGCGGATCTTGCTCGAGCATCTCGAGGAGGTCGATCGCCGTTATCGGACCGCCGGCCACCAAGTTTCGATGCGGTGAAGCTGCGTAGCGGTGTGGGGCTTGGGCTTTTCGCCATCGCCGCGGCGGATTACGTTATTGCGGTCCCGCATTTCCGCTCGCCGTTGGTTGAGGCCGATGTTTTACGCCCTGTTGATCGTTGCGATTGCCAGTCGTTTTTTGCCCCATCCGCCCAATGTCGCTTGCGTGGCGGCGATCGGATTGTTTGTCGGTTGCTACTTTCGCGGTTGGCGAGCCGTTGTCATGCCCGCGGCGATCTTGTTGGGCAGCGATCTCCTGGGACATCTTCTTGGTCGGGAATCGATGGGCTTTTATCATCCATTGACGATGCTCGGCGTCTACGTTGGGATGACCGCAAGCGTTGGGATCGGCCGCTTGTTGCGAGAGCGGCGAGGTGTAGCTCGGATCGTTGCGGCGAGCGTGGTCACGTCGACGATCTTCTTCCTGCTCAGCAACTTCGGTGTTTGGGTTGCTAGCGGGATGTACGTGTTGAACGTGTCGGGGCTCATGAGTTGCTATGCCAACGCTTTGCCCTTCTTTCAATACACGATGCTCGGTGATTTAGCCTACGTGACCGTATTGTTTGGAGCGATGGCCGCTTATCGCATCACGGTTCGGTCAAACTTGGCGGCACCCGCCGCGTTGCATGACCAGCATTTCCGCATGACCGGTGGGTTTGCTTGTCCCGCGGCTGCCGTTGAGTCTGTTCGCCGCTAGCCCCGCTCCGGGCTGAGTACCGCCTGTATCGATTGTATGGGCTTGGGATCGTCTGGAGCGATGATTTGCCACCCGTCGGGTTCCAGTTGTACCGACGATGAGGTCGATGACGAATCTGCCGCGGGCACTGATGCGCGCGGTCGTCTCGATCAAGCGGGCTTGGACCGACGCGTTGAATCGAGGCCGTCCTAACGCGACTCAGGCACGAGATTTGACGTGATGTTGACTGCGAAAGCTCGACGTTTGGCGCTCCGCCGCCGCCGTGGCCGGATGGCGATGGCTGTGATGCTGGCCTGCTTGACCACGGGTTGCGGGATGCTCGAAAAGATCACTCCGTCCGCTCTCACCGCGCCCGGCCCTCACGACACTCGGCAATCGTATCACGATACGGTGGGCATGCAGATCGAGTATCCGGAAGTCTCGCAGTGCTTGACCGAACCGGTGGTCGCTGCCCGAGGAACGGCTGCCCCTCTGGAGACCGAGGATCCATCCAAGATTCCCGCGCTTGACTTGACCTTGGCCGAAGCCGTCCAGATGGCCGTGCGGCAGAGTCCAGTGCTGCGGGACATTGGCGGGGCGTTTGTGTCCCAGCCGCAACTTTTCGTCGCGACGGTATTCGATCCCGCGCTCGCTCACGCCAACCCCAACCTCGGCGTCGAGGCTGCGCTTTCGGCATTCGATGCCCAGTGGCGGGGTGGGCTGTTTTGGCAAAAACTCGACCAACCCAACAACATTGCAGGTGCCCTCGGTCAATTGTTCACCCCGAATGTGTTCCAAGCAACGACCGCCAACTACCAAACCGAACTCAGCAAGCGCACGGCGCAGGGGGCTCGATTTGCCCTGCGGCATGTCACCCTCTACGACAACAACAACCGCCCGTTCCGGGAGTTCACCAGCGACTTCACCGGATGGGTCGAAGCCGAATGGCGGCAGCCGTTGATGCGTGGTGCGGGGACTCAGTACAACCGCATCGCGGGTCCCGATAATTTCATCGGCCAGTACAACGGGGTCCTGATCGCGAGGGTCAACGAAGACGTGGCGCTGGCCGATTTCGAGGCCGCCGTGATTCGGCTGGTAAACGATGTCGAGCAGGCGTATTGGGATTTGAGCGTCGCTTACCGGATTCTCGAAGCCACGCTTCGGGGACGTGAATCGGCGCTGCAGACGTTTCAGTATCAGGAGGTCCGGTTGCAGGTCGGTGCCGGCCGAAGCGATGAGGAAGCTCAGGCGCAGTCGCAGTTCTACAATTTCCAGGCTCAGGTCGAAAACGCGTTGTCGGGTGCTTCGGGGCTCTACGCCCGTGAACAGCAATTGCGTTATCTGATCGGACTGCCACCGGCCGACGGCCGGCTGATCCGCCCCGCCACACCGCCCACGGACGTTAGGGTCGTTTTCGATTGGGAGAGCGCGCTCGGCCAGTCGCTCGCTCGACGAGTTGAAATTCGTCGCCAAAGGTTCAATGTCAAACGGCGCGAGATGGAACTCTATGCCGCGCGGCTCAACCGTCGCCCGCAACTCGACTTCCTGGGCGTCTACCGATTTCGCGGGCTCGGCGACCACTTGATTGGCGACCGAGACAACGGACCACTCGACAACCTGGTGTCCGAGATCACGGGTGGTGATTACCAGGAATGGCAAGCGGGGATGGAACTGAACTTTCCTGTCGGCCTACGAGCCGCGAGCAATGCCGTCGCCCACGCGTCGCTCAACCTCCGCCGCGAACGCGCCATATTGGACGAAACCGAGCTGAGGATCAGCCACGAACTTGCCCAAGCGTCACGCCGGATTGCGGTGACTCACTCGCTGCTGGAAACCAACTACAACGGCTTCCTTGCCGACCTGCGTCAAGTCGACGTGCTTCGCCGGCGATACAAGGACGGCACGGACAACATCAATTTTTTGCTGCAGGCCCAGCGGCAGGTCGTCATCAGTGAAGCCGAATTTTATCGATCGCTCGCTCAGTACAACCTCGCGATTCGCGACTTCCACCGTGAAAAGGGGTCCTTGCTCGCTTACAACGATGTCGGTTTGGCCGAGGGTCCTTGGGCCGCCGGCGCCTACCGCGATGCCTACGAGGTGGGGCGCTTCCTCGATACACGGCACGATCCCTCGGCTGTCACAGTCCCGCCACCGGTCACATCCGGCCTGTTCGATCCGAGTGCGCCTCAGTTCACCGCCCCGCGAACGATGGCGCAGCCCACCGAACCGGAGGCGATGCTCGAGTCAGTGCCGCTCGACCCGGAGAGCGCCGAGCTGATCCCGTAGGTGGGCAGCAACCCAGTTCGTGATCGCGCTCAATCGATCGCATCGAGCACATCGATCACCGCTTCGATGCTGGGCGGACGCTCGTTCACCTCCTTGGACAGGCACGCCAATACCAAGTCGTCTAACCGCTTCGGGATGACCCGCGGTGTGACCTCCGACGGCCGTTGTCGCGATGGATCCAAAACGTTGTGCACGACCTGTTCGATCGAATCCCCGCGAATCGCATCTCGGCCGGTCAACATGAAGAACACGACACAGCCAACGGCGTAGATGTCGACGGCCGGCGATGGCGGCGCCGAACGGCTGAGACGCTCGGGCGCCATGTAGCGAGGCGTTCCGGTCACCTTGCCGGCGGCGGTCAGGGAGATCGCGTCAGCCGGTTCGATCTCACGCGCCAGCCCGAAATCGAGCACCTTGACGACGTCGTCCTCACCTCCGCGGGAACAAACCATGATGTTCTGCGGTTTGATGTCGCGATGGATCAGCCCTTTGAGGTGCGCCTCGCGAAGTGAACAGCAGACCTGACGGATGAGCGCGACCGTGCGTGCCGGTTCGATCGGCCCCTGCAGTTGGACCAGGCGGTCGATCGTGACACCATCGAGAAGTTCCATAACCAGATAAAAGAGTCCATCCGGTGTGGTGCCATAGTCGAAGATGGTTACCGACGCAGGGTGTTCCAGCAGCGCCGCGATCCGTGCCTCACGGGTGAACCTTTGCAGGTTCTCGTCATCCACCCGTTCCGGTTTGAGTAACTTGATCGCCGTGGGGCGTTTTAGTAGCTCGTGCTGCGCCTCGTAGACATGTCCCATACCGCCCTCGCCGATCAGACGCCCGACCAAGTACGGACCGAGGCGCCGGCGGGAATCGATTTGGCGCCTCATCCGGGTGAGTGCGACGAGTGAGTAGACGGTTGCCGCGAGGCTTGCCACCAGCACGCCGATGATCGACCACAACTGCAACCCGAGCACCGCCAAAGAGGGCTTGATCGCCCGTTTCTCGATTTCGGTCGCGATACCGAACTCGTAACGGTCGAGCCATCGCCAGGCGCCCACGACGCTCACACCGCGGTAGTCGCGATACCCCTGGACGTCCATTCCGCCCTGTTTCGCGGTGGCGTTTCGGGCCATTTTGGTCAATGGCCACGCATCCGTCGGATCGCTCGGACGAAATCCCGCGGTTAGGTCCCCGCCGGGGTCACGCAGCACGATCCGCTTGGCGGACACCGAATCGGGGGAAGGATCGATCAATCCGAGTTTGCGAAGTTGGTCGTTGTGGGGACTCTCGCTCAGGAGCAGCGCTTGGGAGTTGAACGCGTAGATCGCGCGACCGCCTTCGGATCGATCGAACGGGATCATCCGTTCGAGCTCCCGATCGCTCGCCGAATCGTAAATCAACAAGGCGGCAATCACGTCGCCGCCGGTGTCGCCACCCTCACCCGCGTCTGCCCTGACGGGAACCAGATGTCCCAGGTTGGGTCGGCCCGGCTGACCCGGGTAGTCCTTCGTGATCGCATCCTCCTCGGCGAGCATCGCCACCTTGGGTAGCCCATCGAGCACGGCGGCCAGAAGCGATGCGCCGCGCGGCGTTACGCCATCGCCCACGCCGATCGCCTCCGCGGACCAGTCGGCAATCGTGATGAAACGCCTGTCCCAGACCGCGTAACGGATCGAGGGACCCGCAAGTGCGCTGACCCGCGCCCGAAGCGTGTCCTGATCGGCCGATTGCCTGAGTCGCATTGCGGGACTGTCGCTCCCCGCTTGATCGGCCAACGCGGTCAGACGCTCGATCGACCTGCGGAGCACAGGGTCACCGGCCCACGCGATCACCCGCGCCTGCTCACGGTCGAGCCAGAACTCGACGGCCGCGCCGTTGGCCTCGATCGATTGCTCCAGAGCGATGGTGGTCAGCCGCTCCCGAAACGTCACCAACCCACGATGGACGAGCAGGGCGCATGTCAACAAAACGAGTGAAGCGATCAACATCCCCAGCGCGACGTGGCCCGACGGGCTGAGGTGGCGAAGGATGTGAAGCCAGTTGCGCAGCCAACCGGTTAACCCGCCGTTGTGCTTGCCCCTTTTGGTTGTGGTCTCCATGGCGAGTTTCAAGTCGCTACGGCGGAGTCGATTCGAGGCGTCCGGATCGGTTCCGGCGACCCGGTCGATGCTTGGGAAAATCAGCGTGACCGAGTGATCATGCGCCAGCAGATCGCGCACCTCTCGAAGCAACGCTTGGTCGTCTCCGACCTCGCCTCGCAACCACTCGTCGCGCTGGTCGGCCGGCAACTCGACCGCGCGATCAAAAAGCGACCGAACCTCTTGAAATCGTTGCGGCGTCACGATCGACCCTGGGACCGCGATGAGTTGGCCAGCGAGTGCAACGGACAATATCGAAAATCAAACGGCTTCGGTGTCACGATCGACCCTTGGATGTCGCCGCGGGCGGTGTGCGATCTGGACGATGGTCGTCCGTGGAGAGTTGCATCCTGAGCCAAGCACGCGCCGACCGCCACTGACGATCGACGGTCGCCCGCGAGATCCCGAGGCACTCGGCGACCTCCTCGGTCGTCATTCCGGCGAAAAACCGCAGTTCGACGATCCTCGCCTGCCGCGGATCGAGCTCGGCCAATTTGACCAAAGCCTCATCCATGGCCAACACATCCTCGTCGCGCTGGGTCGAAACGTTCAAGTTTTCGTCCATTTGAACGCGAATCCGTCCGCCGCCACGTTTGGTGCGGTCGCGGCGGCGGGCGTGATCGACAAGAATCCGCCGCATGGTCTCGGCACCGACGGCGAGAAAGTGGGTCCGTCCCTGCCAGTTGACGCGGTTTTGATCGATCAGCTTCAGATATGCCTCGTGGACCAATGCCGTCGGTTGCAACGTGTGTCCCGACGATTCCCGCCTCAATTGGCCCGCCGCAATCCGCCGGAACTCGTCGTAAACCACCGTCATCAAGGTCTCGGCAGCCCCGGAATCACCCGCGCTCGCCTGTGTCAACAGGACTGTCGTGTCGGCCGGTTGGGGCGCTGTCATGAGGCGTGTTCCCTGAGCCGGTCGGAATCCAGTGTGCGTTGGAATCCTGTCACCGGCGCCCGCTCATCATAACGCCTGGCGTCTCACAACAGATCACCCCGTGGCAATCCCCAGTTTTTTCTGAATCCAGCCCACCACATCATCAGACCCGACTAAGGCGCACATGAGCGATTTACAGACTTGAAGATGGAACTTTCCGATCGGCTTGAGATGGAACATGGTATAAAACGTGACAGTCTCAAATACTTGTGGCGGGGTTAAATCCAGAATCCCGGC
>JBGTCJ010000549.1:0-8430 GCA_041748895.1 Pirellulaceae bacterium | reverse complement strand
GGAGCAGGATCAACGTCCCGAGCGTGCGGACCAGGACGGCGAGGAATGGGAATAGGTTGGGGGAGATCCCCTCGCGGCGACGGCCGCTCATGCGGCCCGCCTTCGGGATCCGGCGAGCGAGTCACTGGATGAACGCAGCGATGAGCCGCTGGCGGTCGAGTCAGCATTCGCCTCGATCCGATCACTTCCGGTTGATGGCGTGTTGGCGGGTTTGGGTGGCATCTGACCTGCGAGAACATCGACGGCGCGGGCGAGGACCCGCATGGCATCGGCCATGCCACGCGTCCCCTGTTCGCGAACCGCTTTCTCGGCCGCGGTCTGGGCCTCGACCAATCGCAACAGGTTGGTATCGAGTGAAGCTTGGAGGCGAACCAGGTTTTCGGTGACACCTCCGGCATCGGTCAATCGCTCGGTCTGGTGGGCGATGGCCTGCTGATGGGAGACAAGCACCCGGGAGTTGTCGGCCATCGCACCCATCCAACGATCGAAACGGTGATCGAGATCCGACAATTCATGGCGATGGACCTCAGCGAGCGAGTGCACGTAGGCCTCAAGTGAGCGAGAGTGGTCGCGGAGCGACGTGCTGTGTTGTCGAAGTTCGGGGGCGAGGCTATCCAGGATCGCGGCGCCAATCCGGTCACCGTGATCCGCCGCAACGCGTTGCCAGTGCGAGTGAGCTTCGTCTATCGTTTGTCGCCAAAGCGCCGCCTGGGACGATAGCGATTCCGCGACGGCAACGCGGATTCCGTCGCAGAGCTGAGCGATTTGGCCGGCGGGATGATCAGCGGCATCGTCCGACGGAAGGTGTCGGGCAAGCAGAGAGCCGACGCGGCGGTCGATCTCACCCAGCAACTTTTGCTCGCGGCGTTCAACCGGGAATTGCAAGAAGATGGCAATCACCGAAAGAACCAATCCGATGGCCGTCGTGTCGAATGCGACATAGAGACCACCCTTGAGCCGATCGACGGCTGCTGTACCGTCGGTGAAGTCAAGTCCGCCGAGTGTTTGCGTGATCCCGATCACCGTGCCGAGGAACCCGAGCATGGGTATCGCCCAAACGATGATCCGCACCAGCTGGAGTGAATCGTGAGCGGCGTCGAGTTCTCTTGACGATATTTCTCGTTGGTCGTCGGAAAGATGCCGCGTCGAAGTGCGGCCCGACTGCCGATTCAGCAGCTCTGTCAGACGGCCCACCAGTCGACTTTGGCGGGCGGTTTCGGGCAGCTCTTCGAGTGCGGTGAGCCATCGTGCCGAAACTCGCCCCGCGTCGTGACGCATGACCCAGGCTTCGCTTGGTGATCGGTCGCCACGTGGACTCGATGGCAAGTCCCTTTCGGCATGACCGCGGGATGCCGTCGAGGACAAGCTCGCCGGGGCGGGGCCGAGGTCTTCGTCGCGGAGCCCCTCGCCGAGCCGATTCTCGGTGGCCAACTGAAACGACTTGACCAACAGAATGCCGCAAGCAATGCCGAACAGGACCGTGGCCGCGATCGCGACCGGGTGGCCGAGGAAGTACCGCTCGATCGGTGCGTAGGGAAAGGCCCAGGCGGAGGCGTAGAACACGGTTGCCAGCGAAAGCCCCAGCGGAATACCGGCCGATGCCTCGCCGGCGGCGCGGGGCGCGGTTTGCGAGGAAACGGCGGGAACAACGGGCGGATTCGGCTTGGTCGCCATCGGAAAGCTCGTTGTGAGTGACGGGAAGCGGGGGATTCGTTTGGCGGTGATCCCAGAAGCTGATTCGACCGAAACAACCGGCAAACTTGACTCAATCGCTAGGTTCGGTGCTGGCCACCGGCGGTTCCACCGGGCGACACGGCGCTGGGAAGTGTCTTGTTTCAAGTTCACCCGCTTCGTTACAAGTCGAATTCCCAAGTGGCGTTGCCAGGGATGAGCGGCAAATGGGCGAAGGCTCCCTCCGCGTTCGTAAAGGGCCCCCGAAACGAGGATGGATCGATGAAGGCAACTATTTTTTCACTGACCGTACTGGTTGCCGTGTCGGCAGCGGTGCGAGCGGACTGGCCCGAAGCCGAGTTTCCGCCAAGTTCTCCCAAACAGTCGGCCTCGCCGAACGCTCCAGGCCCTTTCCCGACCGATGCGCTACCGTTGGGACAAGCGTCCCAAGGGCCGGTGGTTGTCGATGGCCCTCCATCGGGTCAGGAGGGGCGGGCTTCAGGGCACGCGATCCCGAATCTGACGACCGCGGGCGACATGATTGGATTCTCCCGAGATCTGGGAGGAGGAAGTCAAGCAATTACACTAATTCAGGCGTCGCGGCGCTGGATGGCTGTGTATCATATTGATACGTCGGGGCAGATACGGTTGGTCAGTAGCCGTCCGCTCGACGCTGACTTCACAATCCAGTTCAACGTCACCGCACCACTTCCCGAGGAGATTCGTAGGCTCCAAGGCGGCTGACGCGGTGCCCGGTCGAGTTGACTCGCCTTTCGCTGGCGGCCAACGAGTCCGGCTCATCATCACGTTCCATTCCCGCGGAGACGCTCGGAAGATGGCAAGCCAGTTTCTTTCGTTGGAAGACGCAGCCAAAAAACTTGGAGTGACCACGGATCGCTTGGTCGAACTTCGCAGCCAGGGAAAGATTCGCGGCTTTCGCGACGGCTCCAGTTGGAAGTTTCCCGAGGGGGACCTCGACCGCTTGGCGGACGACTTGGCATCTGAGAGCGGCGCTTACGACCCCTACCGGTTGGCGATGGATGAGGAATCTCAGCGCGACGCGGGATCTTCGGGAATTAGCGACGTCAATCTTGTTCCGGGGGACAGCAACGGCAGCGACGTCAAAGTTGTATCGGCGGCCAAGGAAGAATTTGACAGCGACTTCATCCTCGAGGGGGGCAAGAGCGCGCTGGTCGAACTTGATTCAGCCCACCTGCAGTTGGCGCCCGACGACCCGGTCATATCGCACGACTCGGAAGTGCTCGATCTGTCGATTGAGCCCAACGCAGGCAGCACCGGCCCCATCACCGATGCGGAACTCAAGGAAGTCCGGCAGGCGAATGAAGCGAAGGCTGCCGCACCGAAGAGCGAAAGCGGCCTGAAGTTCGACGTGGATGAGGACGACAGTGGAGAGGATCTGATCGGCGGTTCGCCGTCGGGCGACATGCTCGATTCGGATATCGACCTCGGTTTGGAGAGCCCAACGCCAAAAAAGGGTGCTAGCAACCTCGAACTGATGGATGAACTCGATCTGGGAAGCGGAGCCGGATTGGGCTCCGATGTCGACGTCCTCAGTGAGTTCGATTTGCTCAGTGCCGAAGCCGGTGGCAGTGGATTGATCAAGGGCGATAGCGGCAACGTGCTGGGAAGCAGCGATTTGGGGAGCGGGATCGGAAGCGGGATCGGAAGTGGCCGGGGTAGTGATATCCGTTTGGCGGCCACGGACGACGACGATGATGACCTCGTCCTCGATGATGGCGACGACGATTTGGTGCTCGGTTCGGGTGGAAGCGATATCTCGGTAGCCGGTGACAGTGGCATCAATCTGATGAGCCCATCGGATAGCGGGTTATCGCTGGAGAGTGAGCCGCTGGACCTGGCCGGCAGCAGCATTTCGGGGCTCGATCTGGGCGCCGAGATTGGTAGCGACATTGGCAGTGGAAGCGGCGTGTCCGGGTCCGGGCGGAGAGGCGGAAGCTCCGGTGGGGCCGAGAAGTTCGAACTCTCGCCTTCGGGCATCGGACTCGACGTCGACAGCGACAGCAGCTCGCAGGTGATCGAGGTCGAAGAGGGCGGGTTTGCGGATGCAGACGCGTTCGGCGAGGCGGCGTTTGGCGAACCGATCGAAGGCGATGAGGGCTTCGGCGCCGACGGCGGATTGGAGGCCGAGCCGATTGACGATGAAGACGCTTTCGGTGTCGTCCCCGGTTCGGGAACGGCTCGGTCGGCCTACACCACAGGCGGGTACGAGGTACCTTTCTCGATTTTTCAGGTAGCCAGCCTGGTGATGGTGCTGGTAGTCATGAGTTTGGGCGGGATGTTAATGACCGATTTGGTGCGCAACATGTGGGCGTATTCCGAATCATCGGCGCCGGTCAGCTCGCTGACTGATGCGTTGATCAGTCTCGTCAATCTCGGTGGGTAAGATTCCTTCGCAGTGAACTGGGTACGCCTAACCATACGTATTCGTTTATACTGGTGGTTTGGCAGGGCTGTTCGCGCGGACGATGTAGCCGCGGCCGCCAAGGAAGCAATATCAGCCGGGCCGTGCGGATGCGTCACTTTCAGAATTGCAGTCACTCTGTTCGCGCTGGCCGCCTCGCGCCGGGAGCTTGGGTAACGCTCGGAGTGGCGGTTTTGTTTCTCGGACTGGTCGGCTGCGACGAAACACCGCCAATACGTCAGTACACCGTCCAAACTCAGGTTCCCGAGACGCTTTTGACGCGTGATCGGATGCTGGCGGCAATCATCCCGCGGTCCCCCAAGGTTTGGTTCGCCAAAATGGTTGGGCCCACGGACGCGGTGGACTACGCAAAGAATGACGTTCGCCGGTTCGTCCAGGAGCTTCGTTTTGAGAACGACTCCCCGGACCTCGAATCGCTTCCGGGGGGTTGGCGCCAGTCGCCCGGTGATCGCCCGATGCGGTTCGCTACGCTGCTAATCGACACTCCAGGAAAACAGTTAGAACTGGCGATCTCCGATTTACCGCGGACGGGTGATTGGGACACGCAGGTCTTGATGAATGTCAACCGTTGGCGGGGCCAGCTGGGCCTTCCCGACTCGGATGCCCCTTGGGGTGGCGGGGAGGTGCTGCAAGCGGTTTCTGCGGACAGCGAACCGGCGATCTGGTTGGATCTCACCGGCCAAACGAAGGGCCCCGGAGCACCAATGGGTCCCGAAGCAACCATGGGACCCGGAGCGCCGATGATCAGTGGGGTCGACGGTCAACGAGGCGCTGCGAAAAATCAATCGTCGACATCGAGCGCGAGCCCCTTGGTCCCGGTTGCTGCGAGCCAGAGTGCTTCATCGGTCTCTGACGATAAACTCGCCTACGCCGCGCCGCCGCAGTGGCGCGCCGGTCAGGTCGGTGGCATGCGACTCGCAGAATTTGAGATTGGCCCTGCGGAGCAAACTCCGGCGGCCGAATTGACCATCATTCCCGCCGGCGGTGACGCCCGGGGCAATGTGGCTCGGTGGCTGGGGCAAATTCGCGGCGATTCTCCTCCAGGCGATGTCGTCGATCGCGCGCTCGAAGATGCCGAAACGCTCGTGGTTAGCGGGCGCGATTCTCAACGGTACTTTTTGGGTGGCCAAGACGGCGACGCTGCGGCAAAATCCGAAGAGCAGGCCCAAGCCATTGATGTCACAATCGTACCGATGGAGGGCGGAATGAGTCTGTTCATTAAGGCGACCGGACCGGAAGACGTCCTTCGGGCGGAGCGTGAGCGAATCACCCTATTTCTGGAGTCGATTCGGATCCCTTAGTGTCGAAGCAATCCCCACCCGCCACGGCCATTAAACCTCCTTCCTCGGCTCACTCATTCATGGCTACCCTACCCGCATCCGGAAACGATTTCTCCGAATCGCGAGAGTCACCTCTGCATGGCGCTGCGTCCTTAGCGGGCCAGCTGCTTTCGGCCTTCGGATCGCTCAAGTTGACCGTCGCGCTGTTCGCATTCTCGCTGGTATTGGTGTTTGCGGGCACGCTCGCGCAGCATCATCTCAACATGCTTGAGGTCAAGCAGCGTTACTTCACCAGTTGGGTAGCGATGATGCATTTCGAAGATCTCGTGCCTTACGCTTTTTTTCCGCATGAAACGCCTTTGAGAGGTGCGATTCCGATCCCTGGTGGCGCGTTGGTCGGCGCGCTGCTATTGATCAATTTGCTGGCCGCCAAGACGACTCGGTTTCACGTCCATGTTCGTGGAGCGAGGCTTTGGGCGGGGATTGCGACGGTCATTGCCGGGCTGATCGTCACGGCGCTGATCGTGACGTCGGGTCAAACGAGCGAGGGCCTCCAGGGTGAGCCGCCGATGACCTACGACCAACTTTGGGCACTCGTGCTCGGGTCGATCGCTGCGATTTGGGTTGGGCTGGTCGCGGTAGCGATCACGACTTCCAATCGCGCGCTGCGTTGGGCCATGGCCACCGCCGCGGTTGCGGTCGCCGGGTACTTGATCTTCAGCATGAGCACCGGATACCGCGTCGGCGATCCGGGGTTACGAATCGTTTGGCAATTAACCAAAGGATTGGGGGCGGGTTTGATCCTTTTGGTCGGATGCCTTTTGATCTTTGAGAAGCGGGGTGGCAATGTTCTGCTGCACTTCGGTGTTGGCCTCTTGATGGTGGGTCAATTTGTGTTCGGTGATCGGCAGCTCGAGCAGCGGCTCAACTTGATCGAAGGCCAATCGGCCAGCTCGTTCGTGAATCTCGATTCGGTCGAGTTGGCGTTCATTCAGGGCGATGACACGCAGGATAGCGTGATCGCGATTCCGGGGGAGCGTTTGAAGGCGGCAAAGGAATCCGGGGAGGTCATCAGCGACCCGTCGCTGCCGTTTGACGTACGCGTTGAATCGTTCATGAGAAATTCGAAGTTGGAGGTCGCCAAAGCTGGCGAACATACCGCGGACCAGGGTTTGGGCCGCCAGGTCATGGCCGTTGAGGCTCGAGGGATTGGCGGGACGGACAGCCAAGTCAATCTGGCATCGGCTTATGTCGAACTGATCGATAAACAGAGCGGCAAACCGATTGGAACGCACCTCGTCTCGCAGTGGTTTTCGGACCGGCAGACGCTGGCGCCCGAGACCGCCGCGGACGATGAATTTGACACGGTCACCAGCGGAGAGACGTCCTACCAAATGGGTCTACGGTTCGCGCGAACGGCGAAGCCATTCTGGATCCATCTCGAAGACGTCCGACGAGTCGATTACAGCGGCAGCGACACGCCGCGCGACTACCGTTCGTTTGTCCGGATCATCGACACCGAGACAGGTGAGGATCGCCGCGAGCAGATCTGGATGAACAACCCGCTGCGATACCGAGGGGAAACCTTTTACCAGTCGAACTACTCGGGGCTTCCTGACGGAAGGGAGATGACCGGGCTTCAGATCGTGCAGAACTCGGGATGGTTGATCCCTTACGTCGCCTGCAGCATCACAGCCCTTGGGATGTGCGTCCACTTTGGGGGGACGCTTCGAACATTCGTGAGGCGGCGGCTCCGAGAAACCGATCGAGAGGGTCGTCGCGACGCGTCGGCGGAAAACTCTATGGACGCTTCTCGCCGTCCATGGACGGTCGTGGCGGGCGTCGCCGCGATGGTCGTGATCGCGGTCTACATGCTTGTCCCTTGGGCGGCCGTGATGAACTCGATGCGTCCCGCGACGCGGGACCAGGCCATCGATCTTTATGCCGCGGGTAAGATCCCCGTCCAGTTCGGGGGGCGTTTGATGCCGCTGGACGCCTACGCCCGTCAGTCACTGCAATCGATCAGCAATCGAAAGTCCTTGTCGCTGGAGGACGCGCCAGGGGCGATTCGCGATCGGGTCGGATCGGATCGATTGTCGGCGCTTGCCTGGTTGTTGGAAGTCGCGATCGACGATGAACGGCTCGGTGATCTTCAGATGTTTCGTATCGACGCGACGGAGGTCCGTGACGAGCTTGGTCTTGAGAAGCGCGAGAGTAAGTTGTTCACGCTCAACGAAATCCGTCGAAGTCTCGAACGGTTCAACGAGTTGACCGAGGCGGCGTCCAAGAAGGAAGTGCGGGATCAATCGTTTAAGGAGCGGAAACTTCTCGAGCTGGACCGCCGGATTCGTGCCTTCACGATGGCTGCGGTCGCTTTCCGGTTGCCGGTACCGCATGATTTACCGGCCGATTGGTTCCCCGAAGGAACGAGCGAGATGCAGCGACGATTGTTCGCTTTGCAACAACTCGAGAATCGTATGGAAGCCATTGAGAGAATGAGCGCCCCAGGGATCATTCCGCCACCGAAGGCGGTTTGGAAATCTTCGGAGCACGCGGCCAAATGGTCGGCCTTTGCGCCCGCTTTCTTCCAAATGGCCGCCCAATCACGAGGCGAAGACAGCGCCGGCAGACCAGGAGTATCGAGTTTTGGAGAAATTCTGAGTGCCTACAACAAGAAGGACCCTCAGAAGTTCAACGAAGCGGTCGATGCCCATCTCGTGGCTCTGAGTGAATTTACTGGACCGCATTACCATCCCTGGAAGGTCGCGCTCGAGCGCTGGTACGAATCCAATGCGCCGACCACGGTCGCGATGTTTCTTTACGTGATCGCGATGGTGCTCAGTTTGGTGCACCTGATGCACAACTTGCCACGGCTTCGCAGTGGGGTTTGGGGATTGCTGATTCTGGCGTTGGCGATTCACACCCTGGCCCTGCTTGTTCGGATATTGATCACCGGACGCGCGCCTGTCATCAATATCTATTCGTCAGCCGTTTTCATTGGTTGGGCGGGAGTCA
>JBGTCJ010000548.1:0-13664 GCA_041748895.1 Pirellulaceae bacterium | reverse complement strand
ATCTGCGGATGATCATGCGAGCGGACTCAGTGCGATGGGACAGCCGTGACCTCCGCGTAACTCTCCTCGGACTCCCAGATCACGATCTTCTCCGCCGTGGCGCCGGTTCCCTCGAGCACGACCGGACAGACGTGTTCGAGGAGGTATCGCGCCATGTTCTCGGCGGTGGGATTGTACGGTAATTCAAAAATTCGATGGGGTTGGCAATGCCTGACCGCGGCCAAGGCATTCTCATCTTCCTCCCAAAGCACGAACGCATGATCCCAATTCTCATCGAGCCATCCCTTGCAGCGATCTTTTAGCAGTTTGAAATCGAGGATGCGACCAATCTCGTCCTGCTCCTTCCCCGTGACGTGAAACTCCGCGACGTAGTTGTGACCGTGAAGGTTTTTGCATTTGCCGTCGTGGCCCAACAGGCGGTGCCCAGCACAAAACGTGATTCGCCGCATGATTTTCAAGGCCACGGAACGATGCTCCTAAATTGCAATAAAGCCACCAGCAATGAGGCAAGACCACGCAAAGCTTAGATCGATGTCTAGTCGGGTGCTGAATCCTTGACCTTCCACCGTTCGTCGAAGAAGTCGGCCGCGACGATACGACCCGGAAAAATGCCGTCGGACGATTCACTCACATCGACCACCGCCCAATCGGGCAACATCGCAATCTGGCGGGAGTTGGTCGTGTGGGACGACTCTCGAAAAGTGACACCCGAGTTGAGTACGACGTAACGGCCGGGTGCTTGAGGATTGGGGTACACCATCAGCACCGCATGGCTCGATGGGTCAAACGTCTGCCCTCCGACTTCGATCACGTCGTCCTGCCAGCGGATCGGTAGCGACGGCGCGATCGAAGCGATGTAGCGGTTGCTACCGAAGTCGCCAAAGCAGATCAGGTTGTGATTGGCAATCTCATCGGTCGTGAGGTCTCGGTCGAGCACGACCCGATCTTCGCCCCGCATGACCCGTCGCCAGGTCTGCCTGGCATGCTCGATCTCGCGATCGACAAAACGCTGGACTACCCCGTGGCGGCAGGGGCGGCTGGGAAGCACGAATAGCAGGGGACCGGTCAACGCGTCGTCGATCGGTCCTTGGACGCCCGGCCGCTTCCGCAGCGAATCGTCTTCACCCTCAATCTCGATCCATCGGCCGTCCTCCAGAATCCATTCCGAGATCACCGGCTCGCCCTTGACGACCGGCGGGCCAACAATCGATTGTCCATCGATCCAAAGCCGCAGGTTGCCACTCCCCAGCGGCCAGGGCCGTTGCGAGAAGTCGAGTCGCAAGCGATCGACATTTTCGGTTTCGATCTTGACCGACACCGGTGCGATCAATTCCGCTTGGATCCGTGCACGTTGCCAGTGCTCCGTCATCCCTTCGATAGACAACCAATCGACACGGTGGTAACGAAGCGTGTGGGTAACGAATTCGATACGAGTTCGCGGATCATTCGTCGTCTCCGCTTCCCAAATTGCCAATCGGTCGTCGATCACACGGGCCGATTCGGGGTCGATCTTGTGACCCATTCCCGCACCAATCACATGTTCGATCTCCACGCCCGCTTGCTCAGCAGCGTCGAGCATGAGTTGGGCACCTGCCCGTTGCGGATCGATTTCGCCGCTGTAGGCGATCACTCGCGTATTGGAGAGGTTGGTTACGTGTGGCGGGACGTCGTACCAGGCCATCAAACGACGGCCCCAATCGGTCATCGCGAAGGGCGCCCCCTTTTTGTCCCATCCCTGGTAACGGATCGTATCGACAAATCCCGCACCGGGGTTAGCGGCGAACCATCGGCCCGGTTCGTGCGCCGCCAGGTGCCAGGTCCCCGCCCCGCCCATCGAAAATCCTCGAATGCTGATCAGGTGCGGCGCGACTGGAAAGCGTTGTTGAACGTCCTCGATGGATTCATGAACATCGACTTCCCCGGCGAATTTGTAGGCATTGCAGTGTCTGCCAAAGGGATGGAGAACGAGCGCGTCGTTGGGCGTGATCGCACCGACTTTCGATAATCGATCGAGGATAAACGGCGTTTCGGTGGTGGTGTCGCCGCGGCCATGAAGCCACACGTCCAGACGCCGTGGGGTAGAGGGGTGCTCAGCAAACGATGTCGGGAGGACCAGTCCGTAGGGTTGTGGCGAACCATCGATCCGAGAAATGAATCCCCCGACGAGCGTTCTCCCCGAGGCGTCGCCCGAAGAACCGATCGCCATCAACTCGCGGCCACGCGTCCCCGAGGCGACGGCGGATAGTCGAAGTTCGGCGATCGCCAGCAGTCTCCGCAGATTCTCCGCATCTTTTGGCTTGTAGAACAAGTTCTGCTCGATGGCCAACTCGGCCGCCCGGACCATGATCTCGACATCCGCCCGCCACGCACTGGCATCCGCGGAAGAGGCGAGCGCGAGCGTCAATGCCTGCCGCAACTGACCGGTTTGCTCGGAGAGCGCAGCCAGCGTCTGCGCCTCAAGCCCGATGCCCGCCGGTGGCAGTGTCCGGATCGGTTCGCTCTGGCTCCGCGCTGGAGATGCAAAACAAACGAGCAAGACCAGCATCGACGACCGGAGGCGGTGGGTCAGGTGAATCATGGTAGGGGTCCATAGGTGGGTAAGTCCTCCGCGATCTTCAATACATCCTCCAATCGCATCGCACCGTCGTAAAGCGACCTTCCGATGATGCATGCTGGGATCCCCATTGCAACCAATTTTTCGACATCCCTTAGTGTGGTTACGCCGCCGCTGGCCACCATCGGGATGTCGGTGGCCAGCGCCATTTCGGCTAGGCCATCGAAGTTGGGGCCCTGCATCATTCCATCTCGCGAGATGTCGGTGTAGATGATCGCTCCGATGTTGGCCGTCCGCGCTCGCAAGTCCGCGGCGAGGTCAATCGCTCGCGTCCCACTGGTTTCGAGCCATCCATCGGTGGCGACATGTCCGTCGCGGGCATCGATTCCGGCCGCCAACTTGCCGGGCCGCGCGTCGCAGGCGGCGGCGAACCAATCGGGTTTCTTGAGCGCGGCACTGCCCACAACAAGCCTCGCCATCCCAAGATCCAGCAGTTGTTCGATTGCACGATCATCCCGAACACCGCCTCCGAGTTGGCAGGGGACCGATACCGCCGCCAGGATCGCCTCGACGGCGCGACGGTTGGCCGAAGGGTCGTCACCGCGCGCCGAATCGAGATCGACCAAGTGCAGGCGACGAGCCCCGGCGTCGACCCAGCGTTTCGCGATCGCTGCCGGATCGTCGCCAAACACCGTTTCTCGGTCGTAGTCACCCTGTTGCAGACGGACAGGTTTGCCGTGGCGAAGATCGATGGCAGGCCATATCAACACGAATATCTGCTCCAAAAGTTCGCGAATCGGTGTAGCGGACGCACAAGAATGCCACATTCCACCGCTGGCCGCGACCGGGGGGGCGACCCCGCTTTGACCACCGCCGTCAGCTCATTCGGGCTGCGGTGCGAATCACACTGCGAACGCCCACCTCGACGAAAGTCCCGACAGGGTGTTAAATTTCGTGCGATCATCTCTTTTGCCACTCAGTCTTTTTCTCTTTAGAACCGCTGGTCCTGCCGTGATTCTGATACTCAAAAGTGACGCCACGGACGATCAAATCAAGCACGTGGTCCAACGGGTCGAAGATCTAGGGCTTCGGGCTCATTTGAGCCGCGGCACCTACCGAACCATCATTGGAATCATTGGTGATGAAAACACAATTCGCGAGGAGCCGTTGCGGGCGATTCCTGGAGTGTCCGAAGTGGTTCCTGTCCTACCGCCCTACAAGCTCGCATCGCTGGACGCCCATCCCGAACCGAGCGTGATCAACGTATCGGGAGTCAAAGTCGGGGGTGGACATCTCGCGATGATTGCCGGGCCGTGTAGCGTTGAGGATGAACCGCGTATGCACCGAATCGCGCAGAGCGTTCGCGAAAGCGGTGCCAACCTCTTTCGTGGCGGTGCCTACAAGCCCCGCACCAGCCCCTATGCCTTCCAAGGATTAGGCGAAGATGGCCTGAAGCTGCTTCGCGACGTGGGACGTGAGCATGGAATGCCCGTCGTCACCGAGGTGACGGATGTGCGATGCGTGGGCCTCGTCGCCGAGTATGCCGACATGATCCAAATCGGCGCTCGGAATATGCAAAACTTTGTGCTCCTCACCGAGGTTGGGCGAACCGATCGGCCCGTCCTTCTCAAACGCGGAATGAGCGCCACGGTCACCGATCTGCTGATGAGCGCCGAGTACATTCTCAGCCAGGGCAACCCTAACGTGATCCTTTGTGAGCGTGGGATCAAGAGTTTCGACTCGGCAACTCGAAATCTGTTCGATGTCGCCGCCGTACCGCTGGCACACACATTGACGCACCTACCGATCATCGTCGATCCGTCGCACGCCACCGGCCGCCCCGACCTGATCCCGGCGTGTGCGATGGCAGGGATAGCCGCAGGTGCCGACGGCGTCCACATCGAGGTCCACGATTGCCCCGAGCTCGCCAAGAGCGATGGTCCACAAGCACTTTTGCCCGCACAATACGCGGAGTTGGCGGCCAACCTGAAGCGGTTGGCGGAACTGCTCGGAAAGTCCATTTCTACCCTTCGTGAGGCGCTCGCGTGAATCGTAAACCGTTCATTGCTGGGAACTGGAAGATGAACCTGCGGGGCGGTTCGATGACCGCGCTGATCCGCGACCTGATTGACGGGGTCAATCCGGAATCGAGCGTTGAGGTTGCCGTTTGCCCACCGTCAGTCTACCTCGCCACCGCCGCCGACCTCCTCGCCGGCTCGCCAATCGAACTTGGGGCACAGAATCTCTACGCGGCGGCCGATGGTGCATTCACCGGCGAAGTCAACGCCGCCATGCTGACCGATGTCGGTTGCCGATTTGTGATCCTCGGGCATAGCGAGCGTCGCCAACTGACGGGCGAAACCGATGACTCGGTCTCGAAAAAGTTGCACGCGGCACTAGCGGGAAATTTGGTTCCCATCGTTTGTGTGGGGGAAACTCAACAGCAACGTGAGGCCGGGGAGACCGAAGCGGTCGTTGAAACTCAGGTCCGCGGGTCGCTCGCCGGATTGGACGAGCCGCGGGCTGCCGGGATCGTCCTCGCCTACGAGCCGGTCTGGGCGATCGGAACGGGTTTGACCGCGACGCCCGAGCAAGCTGAGTCTGTCCACGCGTTGATCCGAAAGCTTCTCGGTGACTTGTACACGCCCGACGTCGCGGCCCAGATTCGGATCCAGTACGGCGGAAGCGTCAAGCCAAGCAATGCCGCTGAGCTGCTCGGTCAAAAGAATATCGATGGCGCGTTGGTTGGTGGTGCTAGCCTTCAGGCCGCGGACTTTCTCGCCATCGTTCGGGCGGCCCAAGATACTCGAAAATCGTGAGTTCCCTGAGCCGGTTGTGACGCCTCTCGGGGAAGGACGTGCCGCTTCCCCTTCCTCAACGACCGGAGAACCGCGGTGGCCGCTTTTGACTGAACGCGGCGATCCCTTCTTTCGCATCCTCACTCTGCAAACAGCGAATGTACGCAGCTGAATCCGCGAGGTAGGCGGTCTTCGGTTGCAATCCCTCGTCTGCGTGAATCAGGCGTTTAGTCTCTCTCAAGGCGACCGCCGGAAGCGAAATCAATCGCTCAGCCCATCGACGCGCCTCGTTCATCAAAGTCGAACTGGCCGACAGTCGATGGACCAAACCGCACTCGAGCGCCTGCCGCGCCGAAATCGGTTGCCCCGTCAAGCACATCTCCATCGCTCGCGATTTCCCGATCAGCGCGGTCAGCTGGGCAATGCCATATCCCGGAGGCCAGCCAAGTAAGATTTCAGGCATGCCGAATTGGGATCCGTGCGAGGCGATTCGAAAGTCACACCCGCAGGCCGCAACGCACCCGCCGCCAAGTGCCACGCCGTCAACGGCGGCAATGAATACCTGCGGCAACTGTTCCCATGCCAAATAAATTCGCGCTTGTCGGTAGCTCAACTCCATCGCCTGCTCGAGCGAGAGCGAGCCCACTTCGGGAACATCGTCGCCAGCACAAAAGGTTCCGCCGGCTCCCGAAACGATCACCACGCGAATTTCCGAATGCCGCGCCAAGTAATCATTCAGCTGTTCCCATTCTTCGGTCATCTGCAGGTTGACAGCATTCCTTTTGTCCGGCCGATTGAGCGTAATCGTCGCCACTGCACCGTGGATGTCCAGTCGCGACGTCCTCAGTGGGGCAATCGTTGTCGACGGCAGGTTGGTTTCTGACTCGTCGGTCATGGGCGTCTCGGATAGCGGGAGCGGAAAGCCAATTTCGGTTAACCGCTTCGACTTCTCGGCCATTCGGCGAGCGACGCGGTCCAACCGTACCACGGCGCGGCGGTGCGTTCCCCGACCTATCAGCTCGTGCTGATCGTAGGCCGCGACATCAAAGTCGATTCGGTGACCGTCGATCGCGGTCACCCGAGCGAGTCCCCGCACCTCCGAACCGATCGGTGTACCGGCCAGGTGTTCAATGTGCACAGACGCGCCTACCGAAGCCTCTCCCAGCTCAAGGTAGGGCTCGATCACACCGCGCGCCGCTCGTTCCATCAACAAAATCATGTTGGGCGTCGAGAAAACCACTGCGGAAACCGACGGCAAAAAGCTCTCTTCAACGGACGCATGGCCAGTGAGAGACGGTGGGGGATAGCCGAGATGGATCACATGTTCCGCCGCGACGCGCCAGACCCGCTCCGCTTCGTCTCCCAAACGCAGTCCTGTACGCATCGGAACACTACTCGCATTCGCCGTGGTTGAATTAGCACCTTGCCTTCCGAACGCTTACGCCGCGTCGTTCGCACCAGTCGGATTGCTGATTCCGCAAACGGGGTTGCGGCGTTTTCGCCTCGCCGCGGATTCCAAAACAGCTTCAACCCGACTGAAATGCCGCTCGATCGAAAGGTGCTCAGTCACCCATTCTCGTCCGGCGAGTCCAAATCGCAACCTCCGTGAGGGATCATCAAGCAATCGGAGAATAGCCGTAGCCAGCTGCGGTGGTGACCGTCGATCGACAAGATACCCGCTCTCGCCTTCCCGGACGGTCGCTAAAAATCCTCCCAGTCGAGTCGCCACGACAGGCGTCTGACACGCGAGCGCCTCGGGCGCCACCAAACCAAAGGGCTCTTCCAGCGACGGGCAAGCAATGACGTCCATCGCCGCCATCCAGCGATTCGCGTCCGCCCGATGTCCCGCCCAGAGCAAGTGCTTCTCGACACCCATGAGGATCGCTTTGGCTCGCAGCAGCGCCAACTCCTCCTCCGAGCCGTGACCCATGATCACCAATCGGGCGCGCGGATAACGAGCGACGATTACCGGCAGGGCGGCGATCGCATCGATATGGCCTTTTCGTTTAACGACGTTCCCGACAATGCCTATCAGTGGGGCCCCAACTGTGACGTCCTCGGGTGAACTGCCGACTAGCGAAGAGTCTTCGCTCGCCTCCCGGACGCTCAACGCCGCGATTTGCCGCCGCACCGCCAACCGCTGTGGCGGGTCCAGTGGCGCATAGCGCCGTGTATCAATGCTGTTCAAAATGGTCGTGATTTTCCAAGGCAGCACCAGGTTGTGCCGGATGTGGTAGGAACGGGTCGAATCGGAGACCGCGATCACATGATCGTTGCAACACCAGTGCAATTGGATCTTGTTGGCGTGCGCCGTGGCGACAACCGGCAACCCGTAAATCTGCCTCAGCATCGCGCCAAAGGCGCTGGCGCGGCTGCAGTGCGTGTGAACCACTTCGACGTGATGGTCGACTACCCAGTCGCGAATGCGTTTGACTTCGCTCAGTGGCCAGCGGACCAAGGGGCTCGTCAGAAAACCCACGCGGACGCGATCGATTTGCTGCGCGACGTATCCACCTTCCGGGGTCAGCATTGTGACGTGGTGCCCGCGGTCGGCCAAGCCATGAGCCGTGTGGATCGCCGAACAGAGGGCGCCGTTGGGCACGCTTCCACCGCTTGCAATCAGCATCACACGCATCAATCGAACCTCGTCATCGACAAACCATCGAAAGAGCGGGCGGAAATGTTTCGCGACCCAGCCCTCTCGCTATCGGGCCCGTAGCTATCAAAAGTTCGTCTTCGAGACAATCTCAACCCGCAATCGCCCGCCCGCGAGAATCGTTTCTCGTCGTGCGCTGCCACCGAACGAGATCCGGAACAGGAATCGCTCGAAAAACAGCCGAATTTATCTTGTAACCACACGCAGATTCTCTATAACTGCATGCAGTACGTGCGTTTGGCATGCGGAAACGCGTTCGGGCGCGAACCTGCCGACACCCTCCCCATTTTTCGTCGGCTTTCCGACGACTCTCTCATCCGAGCCTATTCCATGAAGAATCATAGAGGTCGAACGTATCGAGGATTCACGCTGGTCGAATTGCTGGTGGTGATTGCGATCATCGGCGTGATGGTTGGGCTATTGCTGCCCGCCGTCCAGGCGGCTCGCGAAGCCGCCAGAAGGATGAGTTGCAGCAACAATCTCAAGCAGATCGGCCTGGGACTGCACAACTATCATGCGGCGTACAATCAGTTACCCAAGCAACGTGGCGGAACGCTGGGAATACATGCCGCTAGCGGCCTTCCCGGCGGCAATGCGACGACCACTCAACCAACTCACAACAACTCCGCCTTAAGCTTTCTTGTCGGCACGCTGCCATTCGTCGAGCAGCAAGCAATTTGGGAAGTCATTTCTAACCGATATCAAGAAGACACAAACGGAGATGGCACGCCGGACTACTTCGTTCAGGCCATGGGCAACGACCCGACGCACGCAAATGCAGAATACGATCCGTGGGTTACGGAAATAGCGACCTATCGCTGTCCGAGTGATCCAGGTTTTGGGCTACCAGCTATGGCGAGAACAAACTACGCCGCATGTCTTGGTGACTCCGTTGCCCGGCTGCGAGAGGGAATGCGTGACGTATTTCTGCGGCCTGGTTTTGGAACGGATGCGCAGCAAGGCAGAGCAGCATGCCGTGGAGTTTTCGTCCCAATGGAGCCGGTGGGGTTTCGTGACGTGCTCGACGGACTGTCAAACACGATTGCGGTTGGGGAAATCGCAACTGACTTAGGAGATTTCGACATACGTACGTCGGCACTTCATGTTGCAGGGAACAATGGAACCATTCAGAACAACGTTTACGAATGTAGGAAGCCAGGGAATATTGATCCGTTGCGGCCCATGTATTGGGATCCGGTGATGATCACCACCCAACGCGTGACCACGTCGCGAGGCAACGCTCTTTACGGTCGAGGGATGATCTGGGCGCAGGGACGCCATTTGGATTCTTCTTTTCTTACAATTCTGCCTCCCAACGCGGAAACCTGCTTCGATGGAAATCCTGTGGCTAACGGCCAATATTGGTCCAAAGCTGGTGTGATGGGCGTCAGCAGTCGACATCAGGGTGGCGTACACGTCCTGTTCGGCGATGGAGCCGTCAGGTTCATCACCGATTCGATCGACGCCGGGGGTGCGGTGAGTGTTCCGGTCCGCCTCGGTTTGAGCGGAGCGTCCAGCCCCGGATCTCCCAGTCCATTTGGCGTCTGGGGCGCTCTCGGTACGAGGGCATCATCCGAAACGATTCCAGCGGACTTCTGATCAGCGACTGCCCCAAATCCGTAGTTGGAACCGCAGCGCGGCACGGTCGTCCGACCGGTAAGCCTTTGTTATCCAAGCCACCTCTCTTTTCTCCAAAGTTTGATTCCATGCGCAAGTCATTCGCGATTTCGGCCATGTTGGTCCTATTCCCGCTGGCCGGTTGCGGCGGCAAACCAGAGAATTCGATGATCACAGACCGCGAGCAAATCGAGTGGCTCAAAAACGCTGATAAGATGACCGCTCAACAGGAGGCGGAAGCGCTTGAAGAGTCCATGATGCCAACGCCGCGGTAAATCCCGTTCCTCATCGACCAAGGTTTCTGACGAAGAAACGCTGCCATTCGGCAATGTGATTATTCATGGCACTTCGCGCCGCATGCTCATCACGATTTCGCAGTGCCGTGAGAATCTGTATGTGCTCATCGTAAGCCTGTTTCAACACATTGGGGTCCGTATGCGTCCGATTGAAAACACGATGGAATAACCGGTAACGACGGATATCGATCTCCAGACGTTTGCTTCCGCAAGCCGCGGCGATTCCCCCGTGAAATTGATCATCAAAGTCGGTCCAGTTGCGAATCGCGGCCTGTTTGCTGCGCGCCGTTTTAAACTTCTCAGCAGCCTCACCGAGTGACGCAAGCATGATTTGATCAATTCGCGTGGCCGCCTTCGCCGCCGCCTCGCTCTCGAGTATCCGTCGCATCTCGAACACATCGAAGATGTCTTCGCTTGTAAAGTAGGCGACCGCAGGTCGTCGGTTCCGCTCCTGAATCACAAGTCCGTCTTTGACGAGTCGGTTCACCGCTTCGTGAACGGGGGTGCGACTCACGTCCAAGCGGCGCGAAAGTTCAGATTCACTGACCGCACAGCCCGGCTCCAGTTCGCGACCAACGATCATTTGAAGGATCCGCTCGTAAGCCGACTCACTCAGTCGTTGACCCTCGGTCCCGTTTGCTGACCTATTCAAAGCACGTGGCTCCTCAGAAAAGCTTGTTCACCGTCGTCGCTGCGTCAAAGGTCAGCAACCTCCGGAGCAGAGCTTAACGAATTGTTGCTCCGAGCAAAATTGACAATCCAACCCGCCATAGCTAAGTTGCATGCAGAACAGTGATTTGGCATGCTGGTCCCGAGGTTTCATGAGATCGATTCCCATCATTGCAGTGACTCTAGGTGATCCCGCGGGGATTGGACCAGAAGTTTGCTTGAAAGCATGCCAGTCGTGCCGCTCGCCCGGTGCCCGACTGGCCCTGTTCGGCGATGCGTTGCTGCTCGGTCGCGTCGCAGATTGTGTTCACACCGCGTTGCCGCCGGTCGCGTATTCATGGGGCGATGCGATTGCGATGCTCAACGGCGGCGCAGCCTCGGTGATCTATCACATCCCATCGCTCGGCGGTAGCGAAGTGATCCCGGGCACGGTCGCGCCCACCGCTGGGCTTGCGTCGTACCACTGGATTACCTCAGCCATCGACGCGGCGATCGCTGGTCAGGTGGATGCGATCGTTACGGGTCCGATCCACAAGGAAGCACTCCGTGCGGCCGGAATCGCTTACCCAGGCCACACCGAAATTTTCGCGTCGCGAACCGGCTCCGAGCGGACATGCATGATGCTGACTTCTCCCGAATTGACCTGCTCGTTTGTCACCACTCACGTCGGCTATCGTGACGTACCGAGTTTGCTGAGCGTGCAACGTGTGGTGGATGTGATCGAACTCAGCCACGAGGCCGTTCAAAAGATGGACGAATACGAAGAATACGACGGGCATGGGAGAACGGAAGACGCGGGGCGCGGCGACAACCCGGTTTCGAGAGGTCGGCGGGATCCTCGGCTAGCCATCTGTGGCCTCAATCCGCACGCCGGGGAAGGCGGTCTGTTTGGTGGCGGCGAAGAGGAATTGTTTATCATCCCGGCCGTCCAAATCGCTCGCCAGCGCGGCATCCAAATCGTGGGCCCGCTTCCTCCGGACACTGCCTTCCTGCCCAAACGTCGACGCGAGACCGATTGTGTGATCTGCATGTATCACGACCAAGGGCATATTCCACTCAAGACGTTGGCATTTGACAGGGCCGTCAACACAACGCTCGGTCTACCAATCATTCGGACCTCGGTCGATCACGGAACCGCCTTTGACATTGCATGGCGAGGTGTCGCTGATTCGAGCAGTATGATCGAAGCGATTTCACTCGCATCCAAACTTGCGAGACACCGGCGCGGTGCCAACGATCGCTTGCGAGAGTGCCAAATGGCCCCCTCGCCAGCCGGAGGTGCAATATGATTGTGGTCTTGGCGGATGACTTTTCGGGGGCCGCAGAAGCAGCGGGGGTGGCGTGTCGACACGGACTATCCGCCGAAGTGCAGTCGACGTTTGTGCCATGCGACGCCGATTGTGTGGTTGTCGACACAAACAGTCGCTCGCTCTCCAGTGGCGAGGCTTCCGACCGAGTGTCTCAGGTTGCGCTGCAAGTTTGCCAAGCAAGGCCGCAGTTCATTTACAAGAAAGTTGATTCCGTCCTGCGTGGTCATGTCGCTTCGGAGGTCCTGGCAATCGCCAAGGTTCTGGGAAAAGAGCGCGTGATGATCGTCAACGCCAATCCAAGCCACGGACGGACCGTGGTCAACGGTTGCTTAAAAATCAACGGTGTTCCAATTGATCAAACGAGCTTTGCTCACGACCCGGAGCATCCCCGCAGGAGCTGTTCGGTGTCCACTCTGCTCGCGTCGGTGGAACCGCTTGGAATGACAATCCCCGTTGAGAATGCCTGCACGCCGGCCGATTTGGAGTCCATTGCAAACCATGCGGGCGAACAGACACTGTTATGTGGTGCGGCTGATTTCTTTGCAACGATTCTCTCCGTGCGTTTCGGGCTCGCCGTGCGAAGGCCGTTTTCTCCACTCATTTTTGAACGAAGAATGATGTTGGCCTGTGGGTCGACCGTTGGCTCATTGTCGCGCGTCGGGGGCCTGTCGAAATCCGGTCAGCGCAGCTTAGACCATTGGTTCGGTCCGCAATCGCCAGAGATACTGGTGATCGACGTCTCATACGCCCAGGTTGAACCGGCGATGCTGAGCGAACGAATGAACGCGGGAGCGGTGGTTGGGCTGGTGGCCACTCAAGCGGCTGGCCAATCCGCACATCAAGATAGAATGTGGATGATCGCCGAAGTGGTGCGACAGCAGGTGGCGATGCGATCCGTGGATCAACTGCTGGTTGAAGGCGGGCGAACAGCATCGACGGTTGTCGCGGCATGTCAATGGACACGTTTTTCGGTAGACGCTTGTTACGGGGACGGAATTGTGGGAATGACGCCGCGCGACGACAGCGCCATTGAACTGGTTGTCAAGCCAGGAAGCTACGCGTGGCCACCACATCATTCGAGACATTCCCTCGTCGACACCGCCGCAGCGACGCTCGCAAAGGCAGTCATCAGTGCGTTGCTACTGATCGTTTGGTTGATGTCCAGGACGACGGTCGCGAGTGAACTGGACATCGCAACCTTTCAGATTCTCGAAACGCATTGCAATCATTGCCACGGTTTGGTGGACGAGGATCCGGCAGGCGAATTGAGCCTGGCGAAATTCAATTCGAGACGATCGGTTTTGTCCCAACGATCCACCTGGAAGCGTGTCTTGGAAGTTGTCGAGGGGCATGAAATGCCGCCGGCGGAAGATGATTCGCTAAACGAAGTGGACCGTCGAACACTTGTGGACTGGACCAAAGGCGTGCTCGCCGAGCCTGATTTTGGGGACCGCACGCGGACCGGAAAACCGACCTTAAGAAGATTGACGCGACTGGAATACAACAACAGCGTGAGGGATCTGTTGGGACTTCGAACCGATGTGTTTTTGTTTGCAGAACGCTTGCCGTTTGGCAAAACCTATTTCAACCCGGTGACCGCATCGATGCCGTCGTCCTTCGCCGTTTCGACACGTGAATACGGAGCCAAGTATCCAGTGTTTTTGCCCTCTGCCGGACTGCCTGCGGACAGTCGAGCAGACCATGGGTTTTCGAATCGGGGCGATGCTCAAAACATTTCCGCGGTGCAGCTGCAGCAGTACATTG
>JBGTCJ010000547.1:0-3137 GCA_041748895.1 Pirellulaceae bacterium | reverse complement strand
AAACGACTCGGTGAGACATTTTTAGAGGATCGAGCTTGGGTCGCGCGGTTGCAGGTCGCAGCTGCCGCGATCAACAACCATCACGCCTATCCCGGCGGGCTGCTCAAGCACACGATTGATCTGATGGAACTCGCGGCGATTGTCGGCCCTCGATACCCCCAAGTCGATACCGAGCGACTGATGTTCGGCGCCTTCCTGCACGATCTCGGGAAGATCGAGGAACTCAGCTCTGGTGGTGAAATTAGCTATACCGATCGGGGTCAACTGATCGGCCACCTGGTGATCGGTGTTCAAGTGCTCGAAGAAAAAATTGCGATCACCGAGAGACGTTGTGGCGAGCCGTTTCCCGTTGAGCTCCGCCACCACCTCGAGCACTTGATCCTCAGCCACCATGGGCTACTCGAATACGGCAGCCCCAAGATCCCGATGACCCTCGAGGCGATCGCGCTGCATCACTTGGATAACCTCGATGCCAAACTTGCCGCGGCCATATCGATCATTGACGGCGATGTGTCGGCGGACGGCAATTGGACCAATTACAACCCATCGATGGGCCGCAAGTTTTGGAAACCGGCGAAACCTTGATGCACGCCTCGGCCAATCCCAAACCCATATCCGCCGGCGCCTCGGCTGGTGCCCGGTCCTCGCGACATGCGGTCGTGCTTCTCTCAGGAGGTCTCGATAGCGCGACCTGCCTCGCGATCGCCAAGTCGGAAGGTTTCTCCGTACACGCGATCAGTTTTCGCTATGGCCAGCGGCACGAGGATGAACTCGAGCGCGCCGCCAAGCTGGCCGATGCCTTTGGCGTCACCAGCCATCGTGTCGTCGAGATCAATCTGTCACAGTTCGGTGGCTCGGCGCTCACGGATCCGAGGCTGGCCGTTCCCAAGAGTGAATCGGTCGACCAGCTCGGTGCTGGGATACCGATCACCTACGTCCCGGCGAGAAACACTGTGTTTCTATCTTTGGCACTGGCACTGGCCGAAGTCGTTGGGAGTCGTGACCTCTTCATCGGTGTCAATGCGCTCGACTACAGCGGATATCCCGATTGCCGCCCCGAATACATTGCGGCGTTTGAAGCGATGGCGAATTTGGCGACGAAGGCGAGTGTCGAGGCAACCGTGCCGCTACGGATTCACGCGCCCTTGCTGCATTTGACGAAGGCAGAGATCATCGCGCGAGGTACACAATTGGGCGTCGATTACTCGTTGACCCTTTCGTGCTACGATCCGTTAACCGGTGGCGTCGCCTGCGGACGCTGCGACGCCTGCCTGCTGAGAAAGAAGGGCTTCCGAGAAAACGCGATGACCGACCCGGCGGCGGGTCCTTAACGTTTCCGCCGACTCGTAACCCCGTGACCGCGGGTACCTCACCATGTCGATCGCCCCGGATGAAGGCAATCTAAAGCCGAACCACGGCGGAGCAGATAACCAAACAAGGGTAACCGGACCTTCCCTGAAACTGTCAACCGATATCCAGTTCGTACCGGGGGTCGGTTCGCAGCGAAGAGAGCTGATGAAGCGACTCGGCCTTCACACGGCAGGACACGCACTGTTTTTTTTCCCACGGTCGTACGAGTTTCCGGCCAAGGAGTCATCGATCCCAGAGCTGCGTGAGGGACAAACGGCCACTGTGGTCGGGCGGATCACCGAACTCGAAATCGTTTCTCGAACGCCTGGAAAATCGATTCTGGGCGTACTCGTAGAGAATGACACGGGGGCGATTCGGTTGCTTTTTTTCAACCAACCCTACCGCGTCGAGACGCTCCGACGCGGTTCAAGGGTGTTGGTCTGCGGCGCCCCAAAATTGGCCGGCTTCCGGATGGAGTTCATCCACCCCACGGTCACGATCTTGGGTGAGCACGAGCCCACGCCGGGCGGCCGAATCCTGCCAATTTACCCGCTAGTCGAAGGTCTGAAACAACCGCACATGCGACGTGTCACCGCGGCGATCGTCGACCAATTGGCGGACTCGATCGAGGAGGTGCTCGGCACCGAGCTTCGGACCGCGGCGGCGGCAAAACTGGCGGGTTCACCGTCGACTTCACCGGCGCCCCTGCCGGACATCGCGAGATCGCTCCGCGAAATCCATGCCCCCACGCTTCCGGACGAATTGGAAGCGGCGCGCCGGCGGCTGATCTTTCAAGAGCTCCTAACCATGCAATTGGCACTCGCGATCCGTCGACGGCGAGTCACGACCGACTTAGCCGCTCCTCCGCTCGCACCGTCGCCCATGATCGATGCACGAATCCGCAACCGCTTCCGCTTTGAGTTGACCGTCGACCAAACCCGTGCGATCGACGAGGTCGGTCGTGACATGGCAAAACAGTTCCCGATGAATCGCCTGGTTCAGGGAGATGTCGGCAGTGGAAAGACCGTTGTCGCGCAGTACGCCATGTTGTTGGCGGTCGCTCATGGGTATCAGGCGGCGATGATGGCCCCCACCGAAGTGCTTGCGCGTCAGCATCATCGAACGCTCACGGACGCATTGGCCCACAGTCGCGTTCGGATCGGGCTGCTCTGCGGATCGCTTTCCACGCCCCAGCGCCGGGACGTGCTAGCGCGCACGGCGGCTGGTGAGATCGATGTCTTGGTGGGAACTCAGGCGCTTTTGTACGGTCAAACTGCTTTTTCAAAACTCGGGTTGTGCGTGATCGATGAACAGCACAAATTCGGCGTGACCCAGCGCGACGCGCTACGGCGGGGAGGACTCGATCCGCACTACCTCGTTCTCTCTGCGACTCCAATCCCGCGAACGATCGCGATGACGCTGTTTGGTGATCTTGATGTCAGCACGTTGCGGAGCAAACCACCTGGACGCGGTGAAGTCCACACCTATCTGGCAGAAGACGGATGGCGTGAACGGTGGTGGCAATTCGTGTCTCAACGAATCGACGAGGGACGCCAAGCCTACGTGGTCGCCCCACGAATCGCGCCCGCTGCGACGACCCCCAACTCGTTAGAACCGGTCGCTGGCGATCACGAATCGGCTGAAGACATCTCATCCGTATCCGCCACGCTGGAGGAACTACGCGGCGGTCCGCTCGCCAAATATCGGATCGATCTGCTCCACGGTCGGATGTCGACCGACGAGAAGAACGCGGTGATGCAGCGGTTCACGCACGGTCGCACCCAGCT
>JBGTCJ010000546.1:0-2986 GCA_041748895.1 Pirellulaceae bacterium | reverse complement strand
CCATTTGCGGCGGCACTCTGCTGATCGCGCCGCTGCTGATCCGCTGGGGTTTTAGAAAATCCGACGAGGCCGCCGAGCCGATCGACGACACCGAAACCCGAATTCAGATCCTCAACTCCGAGCATCGTCGATTGGCGATCGTCGTTGGGATGGGCCCGGTCGGACGAGCCGTCGTTTCACGGCTCGAAACGCTCGGTCACGAGATCTGTGCGATCGATCTCAACCCACTCAATCTGCAGGCGTTCAACCAGTTCGGAATCCCGACCGTCGCGGGGGACGCCGAGTCGCCCGAGGTGCTGACGTCCGCTGGCGTCGGGGACGCACAAATCGCAATCGTTTGCGTCCCCGTCGATGAAGTGGCCATCCGTGCAACCACCGCGATTCGCAAATTGAACCGCGAACTCAAGCTCGTGGTTCGATGTCGATATGCCCACAATGCTGCGGCGCTCGCCAAAGCCGGCGCCGACCATGTCTTCAGCGAAGAAGCCTACACGGCAATCGAACTGGTTCGCATGGTCGACGAGTGATCGGCGAGAAATCGGCCGGTTGGGCTCGACGGTAACGCAGCAATCTCCTCAGGTGTCCCGACGCCGATCAAGTGGCCGCCCTCATCGCCCCCGCCGGGCCCGAGGTCGATCAACCAGTCGCATCCGCGAATCACGTCGAGATGGTGCTCGATCACGACGACGGTGTTGCCCGCATCGACCAAGCGGTGCAGGATCGCAATCAACCGCTCGACATCCGAAAAATGGAGCCCCGTGGTGGGCTCATCGAGCACGTAGAGCGTCCGCCCGGTTTGCGCCCGCGCCAGTTCCGTTGCGAGCTTGATCCGCTGCGCCTCGCCGCCACTGATCGTCGTACTCGATTGCCCCAGGTGGAGGTAACCGAGCCCCAGATCACGAAGCGAATGGAGCGACTTCACGACTCTCGGGACGTTTTCGAAAAACTCCGCAGCCTCATCGACCGTCATGTCCAGGACATCAGCAACGCTTTTCCCCTTGAATCGCACCTGAAGCGTTTGTCGGTTGAACCGCCGACCTCCACACCTGGGGCAGGTCACGAACAGGTCGCTGAGAAAATTCATCTCGATCCGTTCAACTCCCTGACCCTTGCAAACGTCACACCTCCCCGAGACCGAATTGAAACTGAAGCGGCTCGGTCCGAATCCGCGCTGCTTCGCTTCCCGCGTCGTCGCAAACACTTTTCTTATTTCGTCCATCACACCGCAGTAAGTGGCGGGACAACTTCGCGGCCCGCGCCCGATCGGCAATTGGTCAATCGCAATGCACTTGTCGATCTGATCGACGCCGCGGATTTTGGAAATCGAGCCCTGAGAGTGAGCCGGACCATTGTTCATCGCTAGCCGTACCGCCGGCAGCAACGACTCGTTCACGAGAGAACTTTTGCCGCTTCCGGAGACCCCGGTCACGCCGATCAGCAGGCCCAGTGGAAAGCCAACCGACAAATTACGGAGGTTGTGAGTGTTCACGGCCTTGAGAGTGATTTGCCTTGCGTCGTCGCGGGGTCGCCGGACGGTGCGATGCGGAACCGTTCGGCGTCGGGATAGGTACTGACCGGTGACCGATTGCTCGTCGGCCGCGACCTCGGCCGGTGTTCCCTGGCTGACGATTCGCCCGCCACCGGCACCGGCCTCGGGACCGACATCGACCAAGCGGTCGGCCGCCCACATCATCGCCTCATCGTGCTCAACCACCACGATCGTGTTTCCCTGCGACTGCAGTTCCCGGATCGATTGAATGAGGCGATCGTTGTCGGCAGGGTGCAATCCGATCGAAGGCTCGTCGAGCACGTAGCAGACACCAACCAATCCTGATCCGATGCTGGTGGCCAACCGCACCCTTTGCAACTCGCCACCGCTGAGCGATGCCGCCGACCGGCCCAATGACAAATAACCCAGGCCCACGCGAACCAAGAACTTCAGTCGCTTGCCAACCTCCGATGCGATTCTCACCGCAACGGCGCGATCCGCTGGGGCGAGCCGATCGGTCAACGATTCAAACCAACCGTCGAGCGTTAAGACCGGTTGATCACAAAGCTTCGCGATTGACCAATCAAGGATCGTGACCGCGAGCGACTGCGGCTTGAGCCTTCCACCTTGGCAACTCGGACACACCGCCGTGGGTGGTTCACCTTGCGGAGGTGACTGACCGCCTTCGACTGCGATCTTCCCCAGACCCTCGCACTGGCCGCAGGCGCCATAGGGACTGTTGAAGCTGAACGATCGTGGTTCGAGCTCCTCGAAACTGGTTTCACAATTTGGGCAAGCCAACAGGGTGCTAAGCAGTCGCTCGGCCCAATGCTGAACGCCGGACTCCAATGCCTGCACCGTCAACACGCCTCCACCGGCCCGCAGCGCGGCCAGTGCCGACTCGGTTAAGCGAGATTCCACTCCGTCTCGCATGACCAAACGATCGACCACCGCTTCGATGGTGTGAAGCTTCCGCGGGGATAGCTCTGGCAACTCATCGAGCGAATGGATTTCACCGTCGACACGAGCTCGCAGCCAACCCTGCCGGCGAATCGCTTCGAAGGTTTCACGATGGTTCCCTCGTCGCCCACGCACCATCGGCGCCAACAATACCAGTTTGGTATCGGGCGGATAGTTGAGTAGCGTCTGAACGATCGATTCGGCCGGTTGGTGCGCGACCACCTCACCACAGCCCGAACAATGGGCGACCCCGACTCTTGCGTACAGGAGTCGGACGTAGTCGTAGATTTCGGTCACCGTTGCGACGGTGCTGCGCGGGTGAGTCGAACCCTGGTTCTGATCGATGCAGAGCGTTGGTTGCAAGCCATCGACGTGATCGACGTCGGGTCGCGGGATCTGATCGAGAAATTGTCGCGCGTAGGGTGAAAGGCTTTCGATGTACTGCCGCTGACCTTCGGCGAACAAGGTGTCAAACGCGAGTGAGCTTTTGCCGCTGCCCGAAACGCCTGTGATCACGGTCCATTTTCCGTGCGGAAT
>JBGTCJ010000545.1:0-4354 GCA_041748895.1 Pirellulaceae bacterium | reverse complement strand
TGTTTGAGAAAAATCCAGTTCTTCTGCTTTCGATAGCTGGCAAGCAGAAAATCCATCGCCGCCCATCGCTGGCGGCGATGCCTGAGCATGTTGATCAAATGCACCAGCAGAGGCACGCCGACAAACAGAAAGCCGAGCGTCAGGGCAGGGTAGAGAAACATGCGGCGGTCGAGTCGAGAATGGTTGCGTCAGTAGCGAGCAGTTTAGCCGAATTGCTTCTCGCGGTGTTCGTCATCTCGGCGATGCAAGCTGCTCCGAAACCGTGCGGGGCCGCGATGCTCCCTCGTCCCGAGAAAGCGATAGACACGCGGCGTGGGGGCGACTTCTTGAGGTCAAGGTGTCACGTGTTGTTTCCCATCGGAGCGCTGAGTCAGTTACGCTACTCCGGTCACCAATTTCGTTTCGCTTGTCGCTTCACCAAGGTAGCGTCCCACCTCAGTATCTGGTCTTCGCACACGGTAGGCACACATGACGTCGGATCGAACCACGGGTTTTCGCAACTCGATCAAATGGTCGGGGCACAAACTCCTGCTATTGGCTCTCGTCCTCCCGATCTCAATCTCGCCGCTCGTTGAGGTCTCGGTGACGCGGGCGGAAGAGTACTCACCCGAACTGGTGGAACTCTTGCCCGGTGCCACCATGACGCTTTTCGCGGAGCATCCCCAAGTCATGACGCCCACGGGCATCGACGTGGACACACACGGCCGCGTCTGGGTGATCGCCTGCCACACCCACTTTCGACCTGACCCCTACGATGGCCCCGAACATGATGAGGTAGTTGTCCTGACTCCGAGTAAGACGATCGGGCAACCGCCTCATCGGTCGGTTTTTTATAACCGCACCAAGGCAACCATGGATCTCGAGTTGGGACCTGATGGTTGGGTTTATTTGGCCGAGCGTGGACGCATCGTTCGCGTTCGCGATAGCACCGGCGATGGAAAGGGAGACGAGGAGCAAGTGCTCGCGACGCTTCACACCGAAGCGGATTACCCACACAACGGTCTGGCCGGAATTTCCTGGCACCCCTCGGGTGACCTAATGTTCTCGCTCGGCGAAAACCATTGGAAAGATTGGCAACTCGAATCAGCTGACGCGAGCCGACTGCGTGGCACCGGCGAAGGCGGGATCTTTCGGTGCGGACCGTCAGGCGAGAACCTCCGGCGAGTCGCGCGAGGATTCTGGAACCCGTTCGGCATCTGCGTGCGGCCTGACGGGGAGCTGTTTGCCGCCGACAACGACCCCGGAAGCCGACCACCCTGCCGACTGCTTCACATCGTCGATGGCGGTGACTACGGCTACCAAAGACTCTACGGCGAGTCGCCCCAACACCCCTTCGTCGCCTGGAATGGCGAGTTGCGTGGAACCCTGCCAATGATCGCTCCAACCGGAGAGGCACCCTGCGGGATCGCTCCGCTCGGCCAAGGCGTTCTCGTACCCTCATGGGCAGATCACCGAATCGATTTCTTCCCACTCACTCCGAAGGGATCCAGTTTTACCTCGACCCGCCACGAGCTGGTGACGGGGAGTGAATATTTTCGACCGACATGCATTGCACAAGTTTCAGCGACGGTTTTCTATCTCTCCGATTGGGTGGTAGGCACATACGAGGTTCATCAACGCGGTCGCATTTGGCGTCTAGAAATTGACCCCGTCGCCGCGCGTGATTGGGTCGGAGACTTCGAGCCGCAGCCCGCGATGCAGCAACGCAAGCTTGCCGAGTCACTCAGGTCGGGAGACAGCACTCTGGCCTATCCAGAACTCCTTGCGCTCGCTCGGCAAGATGATGCGTTTCTGGCACGCGCCTCGATGCAAGCGATGGCTCGGACGTTGACGGCGGACGGGCGGTTGCCCGATTTCTCGGATTGGGACGAGGCGGATCGCTGCTCACTCTGCCTGGCCGCTCGATTGGCGAAACCGAAACACGCGGATTGGGCGACGTTCTTTTTGAATGATGAGGCTCTGACCGTACGCTTCGAAGCCCTACGCTGGATTGCCGACGAACGGTTACCGGGCTTTGACGACGCGATCCATGCCATCCTATCGGAACCTGACTTGCCATTCTCGACGTTTGCCGCGGCTGTCGCCGCTTGGAATACGGTTCACGACTACGCCCGTAAAGGGATCAGCGATCCAGCGATGCTTTTGGATCGCATATTCGATGAATCGGCCTCGGACGCGGTTCGCTCCTACGCCTTGCGATTGCTGCCCAGAGGCCACAAAGCACTTTCGCAGGCACGTCTTGAATCGATGCTGGAGCGACCGTCGCTCGAGTTGAAACTCGAGGTCGTGCGTTACTTCGGTGAGTCCGAAAGCGCGTCGACTCAGGACTTGCTGTGCAAGATTGCGCTAGATGACACATGGGTTGAGCAAATTCGGGCCGAAGCGATCCTCGGCATGAGTCGAAGCGCGTCGCGTCACCGCGGGTCGTTGATTGTTTTGGCCAGCGATCGGAATCGAGCCGTCCGTCATGAGGCGCTCAGGGCCCTCCGCAACGAAACACTCGATCCCCAAGAACGGATCGCACTCGAGCAAATCGCCACCGCCTTCCCCGACAGTAGCGATCTCGTTCTGGCGATCACGAGTCCCCAGGTTTTGATCGAAGGACGCTCGGGGCGAGAATCAACCGCCGATTGGCTTGCGGCCCTCGACGCCGATCAACCGGCCGACCCGGAAGCCGGACGACGCATTTTTTTTCACCCCAAAGTCGCCCAGTGCGCCGTCTGTCACCTGCACGATGGTCGCGGCCGTGTGGTCGGTCCTGACCTGTCGTTGATCGCCCAGCAGAGTAACCGTTCGAAGCTTATCGAATCGATCCTTGACCCCAATCGTGATGTCGCGCCTCAGTATTTCCGTTGGGCGTTGGAACTCGACAGTGGAAATATCTTCACTGGCATCATGCTTCGCAAAGGTGGGCGAAACAATATCGAAACCTATCGCGACGCTGGGGGCCACGAGCAAAGCTTTCGCAAAGACCAGATCGTATCGCGTCAAGAAATGAAGACTTCTCTGATGCCCGAGGGCTTGTTGATGACCCTAACCGACCAAGAGATTCGTGACCTGCTCGCGTTTCTCGGCAACTGATTCGGCCACGCTGACCCACCGGAACGATTTACCGACACCTCCCCCTCTTGCCATCACTGGATGCATCATGAAAGTCATGATCATGGTACTTTCGTTGGTCATCGCCGCGACGGCGTTCGCCTCCGACCGCGAACGACCAAATGTTCTCCTGATTTTCGCGGATGACCATGCGACGCAAGCCCTCAGTGCCTACAACCACCCGCTCAAGCTCGTCGGGACCCCAAACCTAGACCGAATCGCGCGCGAGGGCATGCTGTTCACTCGCTGCTTGGTAACCAACTCGATTTGTGGCCCCAGCCGTGCGGTAGTGTTGACGGGAAAATACAGCCACTTGAACGGCTTTTTGCAGAACCGCGACCAATTCGATGGTTCCCAAGCGACGTTCCCAAAATTGCTCCAGAAGTCGGGGTACCAAACCGCCGTCATTGGAAAATGGCACCTCGGCACCGATCCAACGGGGTTTGACCACTGGCACATCCTTCCCGGCCAAGGCCAATATTACAACCCGCCGATGATTCGTGATGGGGAAGCCGTCAAGCACGAGGGATACACGACCGACCTGATCACGGACTTCTCGATTGAGTGGCTTGAGAATCGCGACAAGTCGAAGCCCTTCCTTTTGATGAGCCAACACAAGGCGCCCCATGGAGAGTGGGCGCCTGCGCTGCGGCACCTTGGCTGGAACGGTGATCGCGTGTTTCCCGAGCCTGAAACATTATTGGACGATTATTCGGGGCGCGGTCGTCCCGAGCGAGAACAAGACATGTCGCTTGAAAAGTCATTCACCGACCGACTCACCAAACTCGATACCCCTCGATATTTGAGCGCGGAGCAACGGTCGCAATGGACGGCTTTCTACGAACCACGAAACGAAGAGTTTCGAGAGGCGAATCTCGCGGGTGATGATCTCGTTCGATGGCGCTACCAAAGGTACATGCACGATTACCTGGGTACCGTCCTATCCGTGGATGAGAGTGTCGGACGGTTGTTGGATTACCTCGACGAGTCGGGCCTCTCCGAAAATACGGTCGTGATCTACTCGAGTGACCAAGGATTCTACCTTGGCGAGCACGGTTGGTACGACAAACGGTGGATCTACGAAGAATCGTTAACCACCCCGCTACTGGTGCGTTGGCCTGGGGTGACCGAACCGGGAACAAAAAGTTCCGCAATGGTCTCAAATCTCGACTTAGCCGAAACCATACTCGATGCCGCGAGCCTACCGATCCCCGAGGACATGCAGGGGCGCAGCCTCCGGCCTTTGCTCGCGGGC
>JBGTCJ010000544.1:0-3841 GCA_041748895.1 Pirellulaceae bacterium | reverse complement strand
GTCGTTGGCGGACGAACCTCTTGGTTCAGGAAAGTCGGGCGCGAGCTCGCCGTGGGTATCGAGGACTCGCATTGGCATCGATGGCAATCGTTGGCTGATTAACGACGCGACGACTTACCCCTCGGCGCCCGCCGAGGGATTGCTGCTCAACGTTCGCATGGTCAATGCGGTTTTCGAGGACGCAAGCGGTCAAGCGACACGGATGTTTGAAGGATTCGACCCAGACGAGAATACAACTCGATTCATCGAGAGGATCCCCGAATATGCATCTTTGGGTGTTTTAGCGTTTACCATTAGCTTGCAGGGAGGGAGCGTGGGATTCGAGGGCGCGATCAACTCAGCCTATGAGGCGGACGGTAGCCTTCGCGGTGAATACATGGCCCGTGTCGCCCGCGTGATTGAGGCCTGCGATCGCGACGGGGTTACGGTAATTCTGAGCTGTCTCTACCAACGTCAACATTCACACCCGCGCGCCCTGCGCGATCGGCAGGCGATCTTCAGTGCCGTCGGCAATGCTGCCCGATGGATCGTCGACCGTGGCTATCAAAACGTCATCCTCGAAGTCTCCAACGAATACGCCCACGGTGGCTTCAACCATTGGAACGATGGAGCCTGGCTGCGAAGCGATGCCGGTCAGGTCGAATTGATCGAGCATGTCAAACGTGTCGCACCCCGGCTGCTCGTCAGCACAAGTGGCATGGGTACCGGGCGGTTTAGCGACGCCTTGGGAAACGCGTTCGACTTCGTCATCATTCATTTCAACAACACATCGCTTGAGGAGATCCCCACGCGGATTTCGGAAGCGAGACGATTTGGCAAGCCCGTCATTTGTAACGAGGATGACAAACTGGACGAATCCGCCGCGGCGGCCCTTCGGCTCGCGGTTCAGCACGGGGCGGGGTGGGGATTCATGCACAGCGTTAAAAACCAGCATTTACCGTTTGAGTTCGACGGATCACAGGACGACCCACGTGTGTATGCCACGCTCAGTGAACTCTCAGGCAACGCTAACGCCACGCCGCCACGTACGGCGAAGCAGTCGTCGATGGGCAGATTGGTGGTGATCACGAGTCCGAGTGATGGCCATCTGTTTCGCAGTCGCCAACCGGTGGCAATCAAGGTTTCCCTCAGCGGGATTCCCGCAAACGAAATTGGGTCGATCGCTTTCCTGGCCAACGGTATTTCCATTGGTGAGAGGCGGCGTTCCCCATGGCAACTGACTCGGCGACTCGATTCTGGTAACTACGACCTCGAGGTTGTGGTGCGCGATCCCTCGGGCGTGGAGCTGGCGCGGTCGAAGCTGGTTGACGTGGAGGTGGAGTAGACGCCGTTTGCGGGCTATGATGTGGGTACTGCTAGGCCATGCACTCGTCGCCCCGTTACCTACTCCCCTCTCAGCCATTTTCCGGTTGCGGGATTTCGCTGGCCTGCTTTCGCTCCCTCCCTCATCCCCTCCGCTCACCTGCCCGAGTCCTGATGCTCCATCAACTTTCGATCATTCTCACCACGATCGGCCTTTGGACCAGTTCCGCGCTTGCCCAAACCGCGGAATCGAGACCCAACGTGGTTTTCATTGCCATCGATGACCAAAACGATTGGATCGGTGCATTGGGAGGGCATCCGCTGGCCAAGACGCCGCATATCGATCGACTCGCCGCCCGCGGCACCACGTTCCTGAACGCACACTGCAATGCGCCGCTTTGCAACCCGTCGCGAACCAGCCTGATGCTTGGGCTTCGTTCGACGACAACCGGTATTCACGGACTCGCACCTTGGTTTCGCACGTTACCCGAGTGGAGCGACCGGGTCACGTTGCCCAAGCACTTCGCCGCCAATGGGTACAAGACGCTTGCTGCGGGCAAGATCTATCACGGCGGCACCGGTGGACCTGGCTCCCGAGGCCAAGGCCGCATTGATCCTGCGAAGAAAGAGTTTGACGTCACGGGCCCTTCGCCGGGAGTGGGCATTCGGCCACCGCAGAAACTGATCGGTGAGTCGCCGATGGGCAACAACCCACTTGTCGATTGGGGAGTCTTTCCACACGAAGACGAAGATAAGGGAGACTACCAAGTGGCCAGCTGGGCGGTTGAGCAAATCAAGTCGGCTCCCAAGGACCAACCCTTTTTTCTCGCCGCCGGCTTTTTTCTCCCCCACGTCCCCTGCTACGCAACGCAGAAATGGTTTGACCTTTACCCAGATGACGACAGCGTCCTTCCGGAGATCCGTCACGACGATCGCGACGACACGCCGCGGTTCTCATGGTACCTCCACTGGGAACTTCCCGAGCCGCGGTTGCAGTGGCTGAAGGAGTCCAATCAGTGGCGCAACCTTGTCCGCAGCTACCTTGCCTGCACAAGCTTTGTCGACGCCCAAATTGGCCGGGTCATGACGGCACTCGAGGAACAGGGGCTTGCCGACAATACGATCATTGTGCTTTGGGGCGATCACGGTTGGCACTTGGGCGAGAAACTGATCACCGGAAAGAATACCCTTTGGGACGATGGGACCCGCGTGCCTTTGATCTTTGCGGGACCTGGCGTGGCAGCCGGCCAGCGCTGCACCCAACCCGCCGAGTTGCTCGATATTTATCCGACGCTGATCGAACTCTGCGGTCTACCGAAGCGGACCGATCTCGAAGGGCAAGCCCTCTCACCACAGCTACGCGATGCGTCGAGCAAGCGGGAACGACCCGCGATCACCAGCCACAACCAGGGCAATCACGGCATTCGAAGCGAGCACTACCGCTACATTCGCTACGCCGATGGCAGCGAGGAGTTTTACGACTACCGAGCCGACCCGCATGAATGGCAGAACCTGGCCGGAAGTAGTGACTATGCCGAATTGATTGCCGAGCATAAGAAATGGTTGCCAACGGTCGACCGTCCGCCGGCGCCTGGCAGCGCCAATCGAATTCTGACTTACGATGAGGCTACCGATGAGGCCGTTTGGGAGGGCAAGACGGTCAGACGCTCCGATGCGATTCCGCAGTGAGTCGGCGGCCAAGTCCGATAACTTTCTTAGGCAAACGCGCTCACTGGGACATTCGGTAAATCATGACGACATCCAGAATGATCGCATTGGCGCTGTCACTGACCGTCTTCCCTGCGGCGGGCAGCCCGACGGGCTTCGCCGACCAGCCCAATATCATCGTCATTTACACCGACGATCATGGCCATGCCGATCTCGGAATCCAAGGTGTGGTCGATGACGTGCGAACACCCCATACCGACGCGTTAGCGCGGGCCGGAGTTCGTGCCGTGCATGGGTACAGCACCGCGCCCCAGTGCGTTCCCTCGCGCGGCGGGCTGCTCACAGGGCGGTTCCAGTCCCGCTTTGGGCTTGAGGACAACAACTCATCGCTCGATGGCTTCGACAGACAAATGAGTATCGCCTCACGCCTGCAAGATGCGGGCTACGTGACCGCGCACTTCGGCAAGTGGCACCTCGGCCCCACAACGGACATTTCCAAACACGGATTCAAACACGTCTTCGCGCAGAATGCCCAGCGCCCTTTTTCGGCCAACATCACACTCAAGGGTGAGGACCGCCTCCTGAGTGATTTGCCGCCCGAAGCCTATCACGTTGATGGCTGTTCGCAGGCCGCCGCCGCGCTTATCGAGCGATACAGGAGTGCCCCCTTCTTCCTCTACATTGCCTACCGCGCTCCGCATGTCCCGCTTGACGCGCCGAAAAAGTACCTTGAACGCTTTTCTGGCGAGATGCCCCAGCGCCGACGACAAGCTCTCGCCATGATCTCGGCGATGGACGATGGCGTGGGACTCATCACCGCCACGCTCAAAAGGCATGGGCTCAGCGAGAAAACGCTGATCTTCTACATCGC
>JBGTCJ010000543.1:0-8064 GCA_041748895.1 Pirellulaceae bacterium | reverse complement strand
ATTGTGTAGGATCCCCCGACAGAAGCTCCAGTTGCGGTGACCGCGTGTCGATAGGTATCGGTTGAGCGGTCACGTGTCTGAGTTCACGGCACATCCAAAGTCATCGACGGCAAAGTTTTCGACGGGCCTGGTTGTTGGGCTGGTGGTAAACGACCCGACACCAACGGAGTTCCGAATGAACGTATCCTCGACCGGCCGGTCAGCTGGGGCGGACGTTTTTGCTGAAGAGCACCGACTCCATGCCCACGACGTCGATGGGCGGCAGCGGAGCAGTGAGCTCCTCTCATCCGTCGAAGCCAGGTCGACGGATCCGCTGGCAGGCGCTGCGGTGACCCACTCTCGATTTGATCCGATCACTGGCAACTGGACGATTTTCGCCGCCGCGCGAACCGATCGTCCCAACGAGTTCGGCAATCCCGTGGGTTCTTCAAACGCGCCCCTGTCCCGAGATTGTTGCCCCTTTTGCCCCGGAAACGAGGAGCACACGCCCGCCGCGGTTTGGGTGTCTCAGTCTGCAGAAGCCAGTGGCCGCGCGGCGGCGGGTCACGACCAATTTGACGCTTCCGATTCTTTCGATGCGACTCAACCGTTCGATGCGGTGCGTTCCTACGCTCGCTGCGCGGCCAAAGTGGGTACGGAAGCGGAGCGTGATTCAGCGGGTGTATGGAGCATTCGTGTGGTTCCGAACAAGTATCCTGCCGTCGATCCGCCGGAATGTCTGTCGTCGCCCGGACACACTTCGGGCAGGCAAGCGGGAGTCGACGGTGGATTTTTTGTCAGTCGACCGATCGTCGGCGGGCATGAGGTCTTCATCGAATCGCGAAACCACGACGACACCTTTCTCGACCTGGGTCTTCATCAGGTCACCACGTTGCTTCGCGCTTACCAGGATCGTCTGAGTTACTGGCGATCGGTACCGGAAGTTCGCTACCTGTCGTTGTTCAAGAACGAAGGTTCTTCGGCGGGAGCTTCGCTAAGGCACTCTCACAGCCAATTGATCGCGACAAGCGAGTTGCCGATCGCGGCGAAAACGGTCATCGATCGGACCCGTCGCCACCACGCCAAAACCGGCTGCTGCTTGCAGTGCGACATCATTCGTGCCGAAATCAAGGCCAACCAACGCGTCGTGGCATTGACCGATTCCCTGATCGCTTACTGTCCCTTCGCCAGCCGCCTGCCGATGCTCCTACGCATCACGACGAAGCGGCACTTGGATTGTTTCGAGTCGCTCGATCAGCAAGAACTGGAGGAACTCGCGAGACTGATTCGCCGAAGCGTTCAGTGGATCGCGACGCTCTATCCCTCGGGGGCTTACAACTTTCTGATTCACACTCGCCCCCCCGCGGTGAACGAAGGCGATGCCTCCCACTGGGCTTTCGAAATCTTTCCGCGCGTGACCCAAGTCGCGGGATTCGAATGGAGTTCCGATTGCATGATCAACCCGACGCTTCCGGAGTCGGCAGCTGCCAGTTTGCGGCGTTTGGCAATTCGAGAGAACCCACTGCGGATGTGTTCGGCCGGTGGCCAAAACCCTGCGCTGACGGCGAGCCGAACGTCAACCGACCCCCGCGTCCGCTGAGCGGCAAATTTCGACCCCGGAAAAGTAGATGGTAGGGGTTGCGCCGTCCGATAACGATTCGGAGGGTGGTAGCGATTCGGAGGGCCGAATCGCCTCTCTCTTTCCATCCGCAGCCGTGTGACTCGGCTTCCACGCCCCACGATTGATCGCCATGAAACCACGTGTTTACCTCTGTCTGGTTCTGCACAACCATCAACCCATTGGTAACTTCGACGGCGTTTTCGAACAGGCTTATCAGGACAGCTACCTCCCGTTTCTCGACGTTTTCGAACCCTTTGATCGCCTCGCCATCTCGCTCCACACCAGCGGCCCGTTGATGATCTGGCTGGCCGAACGTCACCCCGAGTACATCGATCGAATTCGCAGGCTAGTGGAGGCGGATCGCATCGAAATCATCGGTGGGCCGCAGTACGAACCGATCCTGACCATGCTCCCCAGTCGTGATCGAGTCGGACAGATTCAAGCCTACACGGCGTGGCTTCAGCGAACGTTCGGGACTTCGATCGCCGGCATGTGGACCCCCGAACGCGTATGGGAATCCAATCTCACATCGGACCTCGTCGCTGCGGGAATCGACTACACCGTCCTTGACGATTTCCATTTCCGCGCCGCAGGTTTGAACGACGAAACCCTGACGGGCTATTACCTTACGGAAGACGAGGGTCAGGTCTTGAGGATCTTCCCCGGATCCGAGCGACTGCGTTACACCATTCCCTTTGCCGAAGTCGACGAAACGATCGACTACTGTCGGAGAATCGCCCATCGGCACTCCGGCGCGGTGCTCACGTTCGGCGACGACGGCGAAAAATTCGGGACGTGGCCTGACACGAAGCCACACGTTTACGAACGGGGATGGCTCCGTCATTTCTTCACAGCGCTCGACGAAAATGCATCTTGGCTGAACGTCGTGACGCTCGGTGAAGCCGCTCGCCAAACGCCCCCAGTGGGCAAGATCTACTTGCCCGATTGCAGCTACCGTGAGATGACCGAGTGGTCCCTGCCGACGGATCAACAGAGCGCGTTCGACGATGCCACCCACGCGATGCACGGGGACCCTCGTTGGGAGCACCTGAAGCCTTTCGTCCGCGGCGGCTTTTGGCGAAACTTCAAGGCCAAGTATGCGGAGGCGAACGAAATGTACGCCCGCATGATGGATGTATCCTCACGTCTTGCCGAATCGGAGATTCTCGGCGCCGACCCCGTCGAACTCGCGATCGCTCGCGATCATCTCTACCGTGGACAGTGCAATTGTCCTTACTGGCATGGCGCTTTTGGTGGAATTTATCTTCCGCACCTTCGCAACGCCGTCTACAGCCACCTGATCCAAGCCGATCTCGTCCTGCGTGCGCTGACCGATCCTCGCGACCGCTCGACGATGCTCGACGGGGAACCGCAGCCGACCCCTCCGGCGACGGTGGTCGATGCGACGGCCGGTGACTTTGACTTTGACGCGATGCAAGAGGTTCGCTTGACGAGCGACCTGTTCACCCTGTTCGTCGCGCCCGGGCGCGGTGGGCGAATCTACGAATGGGACGTCCATCGGATCTCCCACAACCTGCTCGCGACCATGCAGCGGCGACCGGAGGCCTACCATCGAAAGGTACTCGCCGGACCATCGCACGCAAGCGAATCGGTGGCCAGTATCCATGATCGAGTGGTCTTCAAGCAGGCGGATCTCGACAAGCGAATCGGATACGACCGCTTCCCGAGGAAGTCGATGATGGATCACTTTCTCGATAACGATGCCAACCTGCAGGCGGTGATGTCCGCCAGTGCGCCCGAACGGGGAGACTTCGTCGATCTCCCGTTTGAAGCAAAAATTCGTCGCGGCGCCGATCGCGTGCAGTTGCAGATGCGGCGAGACGGCAACGCTTGGGGTCATCCGATCACGATTACCAAAGCTCTCACTCTGGTGGCCGCGGAGGAATCGCTACACGTCACCTACCTACTGGAAAATCTGCCGCAGGAACCGCTTCACTTCGCCATCGAAATGAATTTCGCGGGCTTACCGGCGGGTGCGGACGACCGATTCTTCGCCGACAGCCAGGGCAATTGGCTCGGCCAACTCGGCACTCAACTCGATCTCAAGCAAACCGATGGGCTGTCGCTAACCGACCAGTGGTTGGGGGTTAGCGTCGACATCGAACTCGATCGCGAGAGTGAGATTTGGGCGTTTCCCGTCGAAACCGTCAGCCAGAGCGAGGCCGGGTTCGAACTCGTTCACCAAAGCGTTTGCGTGATGCCACACTGGATGATCCGCGCCGACGCCTCCGGACGATGGGCCGTGCAGATGACGGTGCGGGTCAAGTGCCGACATCACGCTGACGCCGAAGCGGTCAGCGGTGAAGTCCGGCAATTGAATCACTCGCACTGAGTATCGCTGGGGATCAGTTTCCCGTCGGAATCAATGGCCCCTCGCTGCCGCCCAAACCTCCCTTGAGGTCTCCGTCGGCGATGTGCTGCATCGACCCTCCGATCACAGCGGCTTCCTCGGCCGCCGCAGCGCGCTCCTGCTCTTCACCCCATTCGACACGCTTCTTGGACAATCCGATCTTCCGCTCGTCGGTATCCACTCGCAGAACCTTGACTTCGATCTCGTCCCCCACTTTGACCAACTCTTCGGGATCATCGACCTTGTGATCGGCGAGTTCCGAGATGTGAAGCAATCCCTCGAGTCCATCTTCGAGGCCGACGAACACGCCAAAGTTCGTGATCTTCGTGATCTTGCCTTTGACCAATTGACCGGGTTGGTAACGATCGGGAATGTCACTGTCCCAGGGATCGCTGTCGAGTTGCTTCAGACCCAACGCGATGCGGCGTCGGCTCTCGTCGACGCTGAGCACGCGACACTTGATCTCCTGACCCTTCTCCAGTCGCTCGCTTGGATGGCTGATCTTACGTGTCCACGACATGTCGCTGACGTGCAGCAGGCCATCAATACCCTCCTCGAGCTCGATGAAGGCGCCGTAGTTGGTCAGGTTGCGGACCTTACCGACCACGTCGCTCCCTTCGGGGTAGCGTTCGATCACCTCGTCCCATGGGTTCTTCTGCGTCTGCTTCATCCCGAGCGACAACTGCTGTCCTTCGGTGTCGACGTTCAGAATCTTGACTTCGATCTTGTCGCCAATGTTGACCAATTCACTGGGGTGGTTGACCCGCTTGGTCCAACTCATCTCACTGATGTGAACCAAACCTTCAATTCCCGGTTCGAGCTTGACGAAGGCTCCGTAACTCATCACGTTGACCACTTCACCCGGATGAACCGATTCGACGGGGTAGCGGTCTCCGATATTCTCCCACGGGTTGCGATCTTTCTGCTTCAGACCCAGCGCGATCTTTTGCTTCTCGCGATCGATGTGCAGAACCTTGACCTCGATCTCCTGGTCGATGGCGACCATTTCGGTCGGGTGAGCAATTCGCTCCCAAGCCATGTCGGTAATGTGAAGCAGACCGTCGATACCGCCCAAGTCGACGAAGGCGCCGAAGTCGGCGATGTTTTTGACGATTCCCTTGCGGATCTGGCCCACCTCGAGCTCCTGCATCAGGTAAGCGCGATCCTCGTCCCGCTGCCGCTCGATCAATGACCGACGGCTGATCACGATGTTGCGACGCGTGTCGTCGATCTTGAGCACTTCCGCCTGGATCACGCGGCCGATGAAGTCCCCAATGTCGCCGGGGCGACGAATGTCGACCTGGCTACCGGGCAGGAAGACATTCACGCCGATGTCACAGAGCAAACCGCCCTTGATCTTGCGGATCACCAGACCGGTCACGACTTGACCCTCGGCGACCGACTCCATCATCGCTTCCCACTGGATGATCTTCTCAGCCTTGCGCTTGCTGAGCGAAATCATCCCATAGGGGTCATCGGCAGCCCCCAGCTCGTCCTCCATCTCCTCAATCAGCACTTTGACGACATCGCCGACCTTGGGCGTTTCCTCGTCTGGCCCCCATTCATCCAGGGCGACCGTGCCTTCGCTCTTGAAACCAACGTCCATCAACGCCCATTCGTCGTTGATTTCAACGATCCGCCCGTCGACAATTTTTCCCTGAATGTATTCCTGCTGTTCGAGCTCGAGCGCTTCGAGAAGCAACTCTTCGCCTTGGTCTTCGGGTACTAGCAACGCTAGTTCGTGGGCGAGATCGTCGTCTTCGAGATGGCGGATGAGGTTGCGGTTGACCATGGGCGGGGAAATCTCAGCGGATTGCCGCAGTTTCGGCTATGCCGAAGTTTCGGCTGTGCCGAAGCGTGGCAATCGGGGGTTGGAGGAACGAAATGGTGGCGCAGCGACCCCGTGTCGTCGCGCGAACCTAAAACCGTAACAAACGCGGCGAATTCGCACAATGTCCATTGATTCCACCCCACGTTGCCCACGTTGCGAAGTCCGCGCTAGAGCGTGACCAGCAGTCCGTTGCCGTCGGGGCCGATCCCCGCCTGTTCCAAACCGCGGCGCCCAGCCAAGCAACCCCCCACATCGGCCAGGGATAGCGCGGGGCTAGGGATCGCGCGGGGCCAGGGATGGCGCGGAGCGGAAGCGAACACGGCAAGACCACGCGAAGACATCGATTCTTCCCGAAGGGGTGTTTGAATCGTATGACAAATCTTCTAACGGACGCATAAACGCCAACATGCCGCTTTTGTTGCCGACAAAACTCCCGAGGAATCAATATGAGTCAAGCCCCGATAATCATATTGTTTTTATATGATTTTTGGGTAGTATTTCCATTCATTCGCCTTCACTTTACATGGGGTGGTTGTCGTTTAGATCAGCGATCATATCCCACCGCCTGCAATCTTCGCCTTTCGGAGTGGCATCGATGAGACATTCACTTCACTTCTTGGTATTGATTTCGTTGATCGAGTCTATCGGCAACCTTTCGGGGGCTGAAGCCGCGATCACCATCTTCGACTTCCAATTTGATGATCCAAGTGGAACCAATTTGGTTTCGGCCGCTGATGGTTCGGGAAATGGATACAGCTTTGCCGGATCCGATTACGCCGGTTTGGAAACGAATGGCAGCGGATTGCTTGTTTTTCAGCCCGTTGTTTCCGTCGGCAATGGGCTCTTTGGCGCCACACGCGCCACCCGTTCGTTTGAACTCTCTGCTGCCGATCAGATCACTTCAAGTCAGAATGCTCAAGCGCGGTTCGCGATGGTAATCGCACCGTGGAATTTTTCATCTCCCAATGGTAACGACGTCAGTTTCCAGTTCGGCTTCGGTTCGGGATCCGCCACCAATGTGGCCGCACAATTCACGTTGAGCCGACCTATCAATGACAATCCTTCTAACCAAGTCTTTTTGGGCACGTCCGCGCTCGGGACCGGCGCGACCTCAAAGCCAGCGGAGGCAGTGTTTGATGCCGTCTTGAGCGAATCGGTCACCATCTTTATCGATCTTGATAAGGCGCAGGACCTTTATTCGGTGTCTTATCAGGTCGGTGGTGGGAGCGAGCAGGTATTTTTTTCGGGAACGACGGATTCAGCTCGTGATGGACGTTTCATTCGCTTCACCCACGGCGGGTCGGGTGAAAATCGATTGGTCGAGCCCAACTCGTTTGCCATCGATCGGATAACGCTAACGGCGGTCCCCGAACCGACGTCAGCGGCATTGCTGATCTTCGCGGGCATCGCCTGCGTCTGTCATCGCCTGCGCCCGTCATCGCCTGCGTCGGGCACCGAGTGAAACGGCGTCGAGGTGGCCGCGATCTCAATCGGTCACCCGCGGGCTATCTTCCCAGATCATCGTCATCACCGTGCCACTGGCTTTGGCATAGCCGCTGACCATCGCCCCGGTGGTGTAACGCATCACGGGTTCCCCGTCTCGACCGACCGCAATCATCCCACCGTCGCCTGGCTTGAGCGTGTCGTGCAAAACGCGTCGAACCGCGTCATCCACGGTGACACCAAGATCCTTGACGAGCCAGCCGACGCGAGCGGCGGCGCTGTGACGGATGAACTCTTCTCCGATTCCCGTGCCACTGACCGCGACCGCGCCGTTTTCAGCGTACGTCCCCGCGCCCAAAATGGGCGAATCACCAATCCGCCCCGCCATCTTTCCGGATCGGCCCCCGGTCGAAGTCGCCGCGGCCAAATTCCCTTGACTGTCAATCGCCACGGCGCCAACGGTTCCCTCGCTGGGACGTCTGGCCGGGTTTTCCAGTGGAGGCAATCCGAGCGAGGCTCGGCGTTTCTGGATCGCCTCAAACCGACGTTGTGTGAAGAAATACTCCGGTTCGACCGCACCGAACCCTTGCTCCACCGCAAACCGATCGGCATCGAGACCGCCGAGAATCAGATGCGGCGTCTCATCCATCACCGCACGAGCGACCGAAATGGGGTTGCTCGACCGTCTGAGACTCGCGACGCCTCCGCCCCGCATGGTCTTGCCATCCATAATCGATGCGTCCAATTCGATGGTGCCATCGATCGTCATGACCGCTCCCCGCCCGGCATTGAACAGTGGATCGTCTTCCAACGTTCGCA
>JBGTCJ010000542.1:0-4747 GCA_041748895.1 Pirellulaceae bacterium | reverse complement strand
CGCCCGACGACGCCGCTGCTTCGACCGCCGCGGCGATGTGCGGCGGAAAGCCGATGCTACGCATCAGCGGGATCGTGAACGTTCCCGTCGTCGCCGCATTGGCCACCGCGCTGCCCGAGAGTGAACCCATCAAACCACTTGCCAACACGGAGACCTTCGCCGGTCCTCCCGCCTTGCTTCCGAACATCCTTGTCGCCAACGCAATGATGTAGCCGGTGGCACCGCTGGCCTGCAAAAAAGATCCAAACAGCACAAACAAAAACACGTAGCGAAACATCACACTGAGCGCCGTCCCAAACACACCTTCGGTCCTGAGGTACGTTTGGCCAATCAAGGCCTGCCAATCTTGACCCCGATGCGGGAACAACCACTCGGGTAACTCCCGCGCGATCGCCTCGTGCGCGTAGACCACAAACAGGATCGCCAAAATGGGTAGCGACCAACCGATTGACCGACGGGTGGCTTCAAGAACGAGCAGCAGCCCAATCGCCCCGATGACCTGGTCCTGCCAGGTGTACATCGCCGCCCGCGAGCCGAGCTCCGATCCTTGAGACAACATGTAGACGCAGCAAACGATGGCGAGAATTGCCAGCAGGATGTCGAAAATCTGGACAGACGATGAACCCGCCCACCGTTGGCTCAAAGGCACCCCAAGGAAGCACAGAACCAAGCCTCCGGTGGCAAATAATGCCAACTCCTTAATCGGAGAAAGCAGCGAAAAATTGACCTCGATCAAGACGAACAGCGCCAGTGCCGCAGATAACGCGACCAACAGCCACTTACGCCAGAGGGCGTGAGGGCTGAACACTCCATCGGAAGACAACTCGCCGAGCGATTCGTGACCGCCGTCAGCGACTCGCTCGGTCGCCTCGCCACCACTCATCGTTCACCTGAGTCGCTGCGGCGAGCGAGGGATTCGATCGACAGGGGCTCGATCCGCAGCGACGCGCGAGCCACCGGAGGATCGTCGTCGGACCAAAGACCCGCCTCACGGAAGTACCGGATCGCGCCGGCGTGATACTCGGTGCCATTGGACCGGGCGACGGATTCCGGTGTCATGTTCGCGGCGGACCGATGCCGCTCAGCAATCTTGGCTCGATTCTCGTAGACGAGCCGCACGAAGTCGTAGACAACCTGTTCGTCAACGCTGGCGTGGGTGATCACATGCGCCGATCCGACGTTCAGCCCTTCGAAGTCCGCGTCGATCCCCGAGTAAGTTCCGCCGGGGATGGTCGCCGGTTCAAAGAACGAATACTTCTCGATCAAGGCCTGACGCGCCGTTTCGTCGAAGGGTATCAACCGAATTGGGTTCGCCTGAGCCATTTGCGCAAGCGCCGGGTTGGGCGTTCCGCCTCCAACCATCGCGGCGACGACCGCACCGTCACCGAGCAAATCCACGGCACTCTGCTGGCTACCGTACCGAGCGTCCAGGTCATCGATGGTCATTCCATGCGCTTCCAGGATGGGTCCGACAAAGTACTCGAAGCCGGCACCCTCAGGCCCGAGAAAGACTCGCTTCCCCTTCAAGTCCGTCACGCTTTCGATCCCCGAGTCAGCGAGTGTCACGAACATCGCCACATTGGGAAATAGCGAGATGACGGCTTGGGCGTCGTGCTTCTGTTCCCAATCCCCCTCGCCGCGAACGGCGAAGTAAGTGATCGACGAGTTGGACATGGCGAATTGCATTTTTCCCTGGGTCAACAGACGGATATTCTCCATCGATCCGCCGGTTGATTCGGCGCTGACTCGCCAATTCAGATCGCCCTTGTTTTCGTTCACAACTTCACAAATGGCGCTACCCACGGTGTAAAACGCACCGCCGACGGGTGCCGTTCCGACGCTGATGAATTCACGACTCGGCCCGCCACCGCGATTGCACCCGATCACGCACGCTCCGCACAACACCAAGGTCAACAAAAGCCGCTGCGTGAAGCGACGATGGGGCGCTCGCTCGATCTCGAAATGGGGCGTCATGGGGACATCAGTCTCTAGGCGGGAAGGGGTTGAAGCATCCGTTGACGACGTTATCGTCTGACAGTCTAACCATCTCAACGAACGGCGGGAATGTCGCACATGAGTCTTTCGAATTCGCCTGACACCCAGGCCCGGTTGCTCACACCCGATTCGATATCCATTGGGTGGATCGGCACAGGCGTGATGGGTACCAGCATGGCCGGGCATCTGATTTCCGCCGGCTTCCCGTTGACGGTTTACAATCGCACTCGAGAAAAGACGAATAAGCTGGTGGATCTGGGCGCCATCGCCGCGGGTTCGCCCGAGGAGGTCGCCACCGCGAGCGACATTGTTTTTACGATTGTCGGCTTTCCCGATGATGTTCGCCAGGTGATTTTGGGCGGCAGGGGTGACACGGCAACAGGCGAGGGGGTACTCGCGGCCATTCGCCCCGGCGGGACGATCGTTGACATGACGACATCGCAACCCAGCCTAGCCCTTGAAATCGCTGAGGCTGCTGAGGCCCGTGGCGTCGACACGTTGGACGCGCCGGTCAGTGGGGGTGATGTGGGGGCACGAAATGCCGCTCTCTCGATCATGGTCGGTGGTCGTGAGGAGACATACAGTCGGGTGTTGCCGCTGCTGCAAAAGATGGGCAAAACGATTGTTCATCAGGGCGGTCACGGCGCGGGTCAGCACACCAAAATGGTCAACCAAACGCTCGTCGCCGCAAGCATGATTGGGGTATGCGAGGCGCTGCTGTACGCCGAACGCAGCGGCTTGGATGTCACGAAGGTGTTGCAATCGGTGTCATCGGGCGCCGCCGCGACGTGGGCACTCTCAAACCTCGGCCCGCGGATCGTTCAGGGTGACCTGGACCCCGGCTTCTACGTGGAACATTTCATCAAGGACATGAAAATCGCTCTCGATGAAGCCGCACGGATGCGAATCGCACTACCGGGTTTGGCGCTTGTCAGCCAACTCTACAACGCTGTCGCGGCGCTGGGTCACGCGCGAAGCGGCACCCAGGCGCTCATCGTGGCACTGCGCACGCTTTCCCCGCCTCCTTCGGCGTGAAGATCGGGCGACGTGCTCGGCGGGCTCGATCCACTCAGGCAACGAACCCCGTCATGGGCGCGGGCTATTCCTCAAAAGGGATCCACCGCGTCGCCGTTGAGCGCGTCGAGCTCGTCAAACAACTCGGCTTCCGTGAGCTGACGCGGTTGGATGTTCTGCTCACCCGAAGGTGGGTCGGATTCGATTGGAAAGGTCCCAGGCTCGCCGAGTTCCCACGGCGACATTTCGACTTCGTCCAGCGCCGAGTCCTCCACTTTGACGGGTGATGACCCATCGAGATTCAGTGCAAGCGGTTGACCCACCTCCCACCGTGAGCGATGGCCGCGGTACGTGACCCAAGCCCAACCCGCCCCGATTGAATCGATCCGGACACCGCGGTCCGAATCCGGCTCCTGGTCACGCTTCCCAGCGGACACGCTCACATCGCCGATCGCAATGGTTTGTCCCTCAGCATGAAAATCGATGACCCCCGTTTCCTTTTCCGAAATCAAAACCGATCGGCCAGGTTCGACGACGGTACCCAGAAGCCTAAGGTCAAGGGCCTTCGACGAGCGCGTCGAGAGTGGCATCTTGACCATCGGCTTCGGAGGGACAGCAATTGGCGGCTTTGCAGCGACGCGTTTCTCAACCCCGACGCCGCTGTTGGACGTGCTCAGACGGGGGCTGCCTTGCAACGGTCTCACGGCCAAACGGTTCAATGCCCGTCGCATTTCATCGCGCTTCGCCGAATCGTCGATCGAGACCGTTTCGGGGATGGCACGAATTGCTGGCGAGCGGTCCTGCGGCGACTCGGCCGTCGGCCGCAGCGACAGATAGCCGACGGAGGCCGCACCGACAAGCAACATGGCCGAGCCAGCGTGAATCGATCTGCGGACCTGACGCCGTTGCATGGCCGTGATTTCCAAAGCTAAACGGGTTCACTCGAACGAATATTCAATCGTCCGCGTTTGACCGAAAACGTCAAGGGTTTGGACTGCATAATGCTGATGGCGCGATTGTGCCGTGGTCGATTCTACCCAAAGCGAAAAGCTTACCGAAGCACGACCAAGCAGACGCTCGAGTCGGCGGCGGTCCTGCTCATCGCTGACCGCTTGCATCAGAACCAAACGAACGTCGATTGTGGGGGATTCTCTAAGCCTCTGCAGAAGGCGTCGCGCGACGCCGTCCTCCACGACCGTTCGAGCAACCGCAAGAATCGCCTCATCATCGGCACGGCTGACGTTGAGTTGGCCGCGTCCAAAGAGTGTCATCCGACGTGTGGCCGCCGCAACCTGGCGATCATCGCCGGCAAGCCGACTCATGCTTGCCAAGTCAAATACCTCTCCCCAACTCCTGAAAGCCGGGGGCGCGTCGTGTGGGTCGAGCGTTTCCTCCTCATTGGAATCGCCACCGAACGTGCCAAAAGTAGCCGTGCTGTCGGCGGCTTGAGAGACGCTTTGGCGATTACCCGGTCGTGAGCGTGACGCCTGACTATCGACCGCCGGTCTCAAGGCGATGAACTGCGAGTCAAAGACGCCACTCAGGCGACTCACAGCCTGTTCGCAGTCGCGCCGACCCCCAGCATGGAAAATGACGTTGAGGTTTGCCTTCGCGTCTTCGTCGCCCAGCAGCAGGTCAAATTGCATGCCCCCAAGAGAGACGCGATCCGTGACGATGGATGGATGAGGCGACTTCGCGCCCGGAGTTCGACGACCACTGAGTCGTTCAGCCGCCGCAA
>JBGTCJ010000541.1:0-8154 GCA_041748895.1 Pirellulaceae bacterium | reverse complement strand
CGGACCAACAGTCACTGAGCGTGTAGATCAAGTACTGGTTGATCCCGAACGTGTTTCGGGCGCGATCGTCGTTGACATCCTCGGTGTCGAGAAAGTCCGACTGGAAGATGTACTGCAGGCTGTCGCTGACCGCGTAGTTGGCGACGATACTGTGCATGTATCCCGTCTCGACGCCGTTGAAGCGATCCTCGGCGAAGCGACCACCGATCGCCGCGTAGGTGACACTCAGATCGTCCGTCATCTGCAGCGAGACCCCGCCCAAGAACGCGTCGCCGTTGTCATCGAAGCCGCTGTCCCAACCGAGCGAGTACCCGCCGTAGACGGTCACATCCTCGGTCATCTGGTAGGTGGCAAGCGCCCCGGTGTGCGTGAACGGCTCGCTAAAGTTGAAGGTGTAGGCGTGGCTGTAGAAGAAATTGCCGGTCGCTTGAACGACTTCCCAACCGATGATGGTGTAGAAGTGCCCGAGCTTGACCGATAAGTCGCCGTAACCGAATTCGCCATAAAGTTGGGGAATCGCGTGACCGTAGTCGGAGCCGTTGTCCCAAGAGTTATCCCAGCCGCGGGGATCAGTCCCGAACGCCTGGGTGTTGGGGCCGTCGGTTCCGTAGACGTAATCGATACGTCCACCGAAGTCGAACCCGTTGCTGGTGTCGATCGCTTTCTCAGCGAACAGCCAAGCCTGGTGCAGCTGCACCTCGTTGGGACGGGTATTGAAAATGGCGTCGGCTTTGGTGTGGTAGCCAACGCTTACCCAACCGCCCGCGGACCAACCGCAGTGTTCGCCGAAGAGGGTGAACGGGTCGCCAAGGTCACAGTGGCCCAAACCCTGCAGGTGGCTACCAAGGTGGCAGGACGAGCCACACATACCATCGCAGCCACCGCTGTCGCAGGCCGCTTCCTCGCAGCCACACTCGGGAGCCGCGGCTTCGCAGCCGCACTCGGGAGCCGCGGCCTCACACCCACATTCGTCACCACCCCAGAGTGCAACTTGGGCGACCCGGCCCGTGTGTCCGTCGTCGTGGTAGTGGGCGCGCTGCGCATCCTGGGCACTTGCCGAAGTACCCGCAAGGATGGCCGCCAAAATTGCCGAACGGTTCAGTTTCATTTCTCGCATGCTCCGAATCCCTTGCGGGGCTTTGCTGGTGGTTCTCATGATCTTGAGAAGGCCGGTCGCCTCGCCCAACCTGTCCCGGGGATGAACTCTTCTCATCCTGACGACCGAAAGCCGCAGGCGCGAACCCGCTCCGAGTCCTTCGCAGGTCCGCATTCATCCACCAGAGCTATCGTCGCGGATGACTCGCAAAGTTCAGCGATCCGGCACAATCCTCAGAGCCCAATTCGTGAGAACGAACGAAATCTGGCAACCTGTATCGATTGCGATGAGTTCCCGAGCTGAGCAGCGGGTCAACAACGAAAACAGCCCGGTGATCGGAGATCACCGGGCTGCTCGCGTTTCAGGGATTAGCAAAAGTCGCTCGAGGCGCGTGTCACCTCACTAGAAGGTGAAGATCGCGTCCATCCCGAAGGTGAACTGGTCGCGGCCGCCGTCTTCGAACAGGTCGACGGTGCTGGCGACTGCTGCGGCGTCATCCCGGTGCCAGTCGTAGCGAGCTTCTGGGCGAAGGATGAAGTTGGCCGTCGGACGGTAGTTGACACCGAGCGTCAACGCGTAGATGTCAACGTTGCCATCAGCAAGGGCGTCACCACCAAATCCAACACTGTTCTCGGCGACGTTCCACCACTCGAACCGACCACCCACGGCCCAGCAATCGCTGAGCGTGTAGATCAGGTACTGGTTGATGCCGAACGAGTTGCGAACGCGGACGTCCAAATCATCTTCCGTGTCGAGATAATCCGTCTGGAAGATGTACTGGAGGTTGTCCGAAACGGCATAGTCCGCGATCAGGCTCTGCATGTAGCCCTTCTCGACGCCGTTGAAGCGAGCTTCGCCGAACCGTCCCAGGATGCTCGAATAAATGATCGTGAGATCATTGGTGAGCTGGCGGGAAAAACCGCTCAGGTAGGCATCGCCGTTGTCGTCGAAGCCGCTGTCCCAACCCAACACATATCCACCCCAAATGCTCGTTTCGTCATTCAGGTTGTACGTGACCAACGCGCCGGTGTGAGTGAACGGCTCGCTGTTGTACATCGTGTACGCGTTGCTGTAGAAGAAGTTGTCCGGTGCGGCGACGACTTCCCACCCGATGGTGGTGAAGAAGTGACCGAGCTTCACCGACCAATCCCCATATCCAGCTTCGGCGTACAGTTGGGGAATCGCATGGCCGTAACCGTTATCGGTGCTGCCATTGTCCCATGGGTTATCCCATCCACGGGGATCCGTTCCGAACGCTTGTGTGTCCTGTGCATCGGTACCGTAGAGGTAGTCGATCCGTCCGCCCAGCGAGAAACCGTTGGACGTGTCGATCGCCTTCTCGGCGTAGAGCCAAGCCTGATGCAACTGAATTTCGTCGGGTCGGTTGTTGAAGTTGTTCAAGCGAGCGGTGTGTCCACCGACGTTGATCCAACCACCGGCCGACCAGCCGCAGTGCTCTCCGAACAGCGTCCACGGGTCGCCGAGGCAGCAATCGAACTTGTCGAGGCAGCTCCCCAGCCCGAGTCCACAGCCTGAGGCGCAACCCGAGTCACAACCGCCGTCACATGCCGAAGTGCCACAGCCGCAAGCGGGGGCTTCACAGCCACAAACCGGCTGGCCGCAATCGCAATCGGCAACGCCGAAAGCGACCTGTTGAACTCCTGGCACGGCCTGCTGGCCAAACGCATTCCCGGCGTGAATCCCGCAAGCAATCGCGGCGACGAGCGCCATCTTGCTCAATTTCATCTTATCTACTCCCAATCCCTGAGTTTGGTATGAACATGACCTAAGTCGCACAGTGGACCAGCCGCTTCCAGCCGTAGCCTTCTGTGAAGTCTCCCGAGGAAAACCTCCAAACTGGCCAACCGACCCGGAGGGGTCGCCCCGTGTTCGCCTCAACACACGACACCGACCCCGCCATCTGCGATTAGTCGTCAAGGCAACTATCGAGAAACCCGGCCGGATTTTCTTGTCTGGCTGGCAAAAGTGCTGGTCAAACCGACTCCGAGCATCCTCGGAAAACAATTAGCGAAACGCTAACGGTTGTCCCGATTGAGCATCAGCAAGCCGCTGGCAAGGATTGATAGCGACTCTCTTGCCCGCGATCAGCCGGGAGGCGGTGCTCCCTGGCCAGTTTGCGGGCCGATGGGCGATAGCGTGACTTCGCCACCGCGCCACGTAGCGGCTAGCCCGGCGGCCTGGGCGACCAGATCGATCAGATGCCGCACCGTTTGGTCGGTTTCGGTCAGCGAGATCAAACGACCTGCCATCAATGCCCTCACGTCATCCGTCATGCGGAGCTCCAAGTCGCCGGCACGCGCCAGTTCTTCCAGCGCTCGCAGCGCGGGGATATTCTCGAGCCGAATGGTGAACCGAAGTTCATCGATCGGCGACGACTGCGATTTTGACGGCGGCATCAGCAACCAAGCGGCCACTGCCGCGACATGGGCCTCGGGTGACCCGGCGACCCGAAATCGCTGATCGATCGAGCGGTCCACGATCACCTTCGAATCCGCCTTCGATGCAGCCCGCGATGCGGTGGGCCCCGCTTGGACCGGGTAGTCCAGCTTGATCGATCGAGGTGCCACCAGCGGCTCCCACGACTGGATCACCGGTCGGGACGGATCGAGCGGATTGGGACCACCACCCCACAGCGGCATACGATCAAACTGGGCTGCCACCATCAGGGTGGCCAGCGGCCTCGACACACCGTGCCAACGCGTAGCCGGCCAAATGTCATGTGGCAGCGCCAGACTCGCCGCCGCCTCGGAACCTGTGGCGATTTGACACGCCATTGCCGCGGTGGTACCCGCGGGCCAGTCGATCACTCCCTCGCCGTGTTCGATGGGCAGGCCGCTATCGCGTCCACTCCAGACGACCCCGGCAAGGGCTGTCACGCGCTGCCGGTGACCGACGAGAATCCATCGATCGACCACGACGACCGTGGCGCCGGCGGCTTCGGCCACCTCGAAAATCGTACGGAAAAATGTCCGCGAGTCCGAGGACAACGTGATCGGGATCGTCGGATCGACGGATCGATCGAGCCAAAGGTTAGCGCCGACCGTTTGCGTGATCCCCAGCATCGCCTCGCGTAGCGGTTTGTCGGCGATGGCGGTTCGATAAACCGCGCCGAGGCGACCGGCCAATTGCGGATCAACCGCAGGGCGCGGTGAATCAGCGACCGCTTGGGAGGCGACGGCAGCCCAGAGAGTGATCGCAACCAAGAAACGGGCCGAAGCGGCCTGGACAGCCCGTCCCGGCGCGGCCCGGTTCAGAAATTTGTGAGGATGTGGTGTTGTTCTGCCAGCTTGCCCGAAATTCGTAGCGGCATACGATGCAGCCGAGTTGGCACGGTGGTCAGCTCCCTCGTTTTCCCAGCCTAAACGGATGATCACCACGTGATGGATTCCCTTGTTCGACCCACGCGACTTGTGACGGCCTACCGCCGCTACCTCACTTCGATCGATGCGCCGAGGTACGCCGCGGAGGTCAATCGATTTTACTCGACGCCGACGTTGGTGGCGATTCTGCGGCGCGGCGACACAGAAATGCGGCGCGCGGCGGCGATGGCCCTGGGGTTGCTCGGTGATCACTGGGCGATCGAGCCCTTGGGGCGAGCGCTGTCGGATCCGGATCGTGGGGTGCGGGTTGTCGCCGACGATTCGTTCCGTGGCCTTTTGATTTGCGATGCGGCGCCACTGCATCACCAACAATTGCTCCGGGTGATGCACCTGAATGATGGTGGAGAGCATGCCGCGGCGCTTTCTCCGGTCCTCATTTTGACCGATCACGCGCCGCTGTATGCCGAGGCCTATCACCAGTTGGCGGTTTGTTGGCAGGGACTCGACGACTTGGATGCCGCCGAGGCGGCGTATTGCAGCTGCCTTTGGCATTGTCGCTACCATTATCCGGCTTGGCAGGGCCTGGCCCGCTGCAAATTGGCCGACGGTGATCGATCGGCCGCCCTTCACGCGCTCGAGCGGGCGGTGGAGATCTGCCCCGATTTGGAGTCGGCAAGGCTTCAAGCCCGCGTGTTGCGACGCAGCATGCGGAAGAGCGAGAGTTGACTGACCATCACGCTCACCGGTCCACAGACCGATGGTCCTCGGTGATCCCCTTCGATCGATACGCCACTGACATCGAGATGATTCAATCTGAGACCTTTGTCGGCGGCCTCGCGATCGTGCTCGCGATGGCTATCGCATCCTCCGCCGTCGGGCCATGGCAGTTCGCTTACGAGCTGCGATCGATCGCCACGATCCGCGAGCGATTCGGAGCCACGGTCGCACGCGGTTTCCTGCTGGTTGTCGCGATCACGCTGATCGCCTGCGGTGTGATGATTCTTCGCGGCGTGCGTCCTCGGTTTGCCAATCCGATGCCAGCGAGCGAACCGCCGACGCAAATTCTCATTCGATAGCTCGGCAACCGCATCGTGCAGCCATCACCGGCACCGGCCGTCAACGGCTATCGCCGCGGATTGGCTTCGGCGATCGCTTTGGTCATCACGGCGATGGCCGCGTCGGTGTACCGAGTGTGTTGGTTGTAGAAGTGATTCAGCGCTGCCTCATCGGCGAAGAAGAACATTCGGCCATGCTCGGGATCCTTCATGCCGAACTGATAGTTCCCCTTCACGATCTTTCGCTCTTCGAAGAACCGAACCACATCGATGCCGTTGAGCACGGGTGTGTAGGGTTCTGGGTTTTCCACGAATTGGTCCATGGCGCGCTGATCCGAGAAAAGGTAGAGCTGGCCAAGGTGGATCACCCCGAACTCCGGCTTTCCTTCGACGCACTGATCCTTCTCGATCACGGTCACCGCGCAGATGCCATCCATCGCCAGTTCAGGCTTGGCAATCTGGGAGCTAATGGCCGATTGGGTCGCCGTGCGGGGGTCGGTCGGGGCCGCCAACGGGTTGGTCCGCATGGAGACCTGCGTCGCGGTCGTTCCCCGGGCGACGGCGTCGCGATCGACGGAGTGTCGCGCGGCGAGTTTGCCGTCGCCGCTTGACGTAGGCGAAGTGGACGAACCTGCGGCGCCTCGACTCGCAACTGCTGGAGTGGTCTTCGCCCCGCCGGACGCGGGATTCTGTGCGACGAGACCTGCCGACGAAGCTTGATCGACCGTTTGCGCTAGCATCGTGATGTAGTCGACACTTGACTGAGGCGGGACGCGATGCAGAATCGCTTCGCCCTGCGTGGTGACGATCACATCGGTGGGAAATTTCGCGACTTTGAAGGTCGCTGCCAACGACGGGCTTTTGCCGGCGTGAATCTTGACCGCAACGAAGTCACGCTCGATCGCCGTTGCCAAACTGGGATCTTGGAAGGCGCCCTGTTCGAGGCGTTCGCACCAGACGCAGTTGTCGGTGTAAAAGTGCAGCAGCAGAAGCTTGCCTTCGCTTTCGGCCTTGGCGTGGGCGGTGCGCAACTCGCTCTGCCATGCGATCTCGCCATTGACCGCCCGAGGCATCCACGACGCAAGAGCGATGCCAACGAACAATACCAGTGGCTTGCGGAGTCCGTTCACGTCAGCTGATCCCGTGAGGCAAAGGGGAACCGGGCCGTGGTCAGGGCCCGACCGGGGTGGACTCAGCGATCCGTCGATGAGTCGTGGGGTTAACCGACCAACCGACCGCACCGCCGCGATGGATCGGATCCCGCACAGAACTTTCAAACCTTGGGATCGGTTAACCTCAGGGATTATCGATCCTCGAGCCCGGGCGGCTTGAGCGGAAAGTAACGATTGTGCCGGTTTTGATGCCAGCCGGGTTTTCGAGACTCAGACCCACACCGGATCCGGCTCGATCGCGTCGGCAACGGGGCTACCCTGATCTTTTCGGCCGCTCCCCTCCAAGCGGCTGATCAACTCGACCGTCATATCGCTTTCGATCGTGATTTGACACGACAAACGAACCGCCGGGTCGGTGATCCCCCGAGCCGCCAGTGTGTCGCGTTCGGCCTGGGTTTGGCGCTCCGGCTCGCCCTCGATGAAGCGGACCCGGCAGGTGGTGCACCTGGCGAAGCCACCGCAAGCGTGCAGTTGGTCGGTCGCAGCGTCTTGGACCATCGCCTGAACGAGGCGTTTTCCGGCGGGAACTTCAAAAGTGCCGACCCCTTGGACGGTCAATTGTGGCATGGCGATATCCTCCTGAGCGGGACAGCGAAGGCGTTCGTGGTGGCGTGGGCGCGATCACCCAGCGGCCAGGGTGATGGGTGTCGGGGCGATCGACAAGCACCCGCAAGCGGTTTGCCAGTTTAGGAGCGATCGGCGACTCAGGTGAACCACCGGAACGCGGATGCCAAAACATTTCCCGGTCCTAGCGGCCGATTGGCATCGCGGCGAGTGAATCCGACGCTAAAATCTTCCGGTTCGTTCAATCGCAAGGATCGTATTTTGGATTTGAGTAAGATCGAAGACGCTGGCCGCTTGGGAATCCTCATTTCCGAAGCCATTGAGGATCTGATCAGCGAGCACGATCGCTGGCACGACAAGAAGGCTGCGATGCTGGCGTTAACGCCGCCGCAGCTGTCGGCGGTCGACGGAACGTTGGTGTTCGCCTTCGCCGATCGTGGTGGCCGCCTTCCGAACCACCGTTACGAGATCCGTTTTCGCCCCGATCGGACACGTCGGGCAAAGGACCGGGTGCTCGGGACCAACGTGGCGCTCGAGGCCGAAGGGAACTGTGCCTGCGATGTTTTTCTGGAGCAGAAGAATTGCCCGCACACGCTCGCGGCGGCATGGTGGTTGCAGGAACGCCTGCTTCGCCGAACGATGGCCAACATCGACGAATTCTTTGCGGAGTTGAAGGTCGATCCGGTCGCGCTCGGCAACACACTGGTCGACGACCTGCTCAAAATCTCGGAGTTTGCTGCGCACGCGACGGGAACCCTGGGTGGTTTTGGCGGCAATGAGCCGACGGCGCGACTTCAGTGGCGGGTGCGAATCAACTCAAATAATTATTACCAGGTGATCTCGATCACCGCCTACGAGCAGCGGCTTCGCAAAACCGGCAAGGGCTGGACGAAGGGACGCGAAATCCGTGGATACGACGTCGCCAA